>NZ_JANIID010000065.1:0-16284 GCF_024519335.1 Streptomyces telluris | reverse complement strand
TAGTCCGGCGAAGGTGGCCAGGCGGCCGGCGGTACCGAAAGGCTCCAGGTCACAGCCTGTGGCGGCGATGAACTCCGCTCCGAGGCAGGGGCCCATTCCGGGGAGGCTGTTGATCACCTTGGCATGCTGGTGCTGATGAAACCGTGCCTCGATGAGGGCGTCGATCTCGGCAATCTCCTCATTGAGGGCGATCACTCTCTTGGCAAGGCGGGCCACCAGGGACGCGGCGAGCTTCTCGCCAGGCAGGGCGGTGTGCTGGGCCTGTGCCGCCTCGATCACGGCCCGGGCGAGTTCGGCGGCGCCTCTGACCTTGCGGTTCTTCAGCCAGGTCTCGATGCGCTTGGCGCCGGTGCGTCGGATCGCCGCCGGCGTCTGGTAGCCGGTCAGCAGCATGACCGGGCCCTGGTTGGTCAGCGTCAGTGAGCGTTCGAGGGCGGGGAAGATCTTCAGCAGCTGGGCGCGGAGCCGGTTGATCTGCCGGGTGCGGTCGCAGACCAGGTCGGTGCGGCGGATGATGAGTAAACGCAGGTCGACGGTCACCTCGTCGGCGGCCTGCAGGACGCCGAGGTCACGGCGCATCCGGGCCTGGTCGGCGATGACGTGCGCATCCTTGGCGTCCGTCTTGCCCTGGCCCCGATAAGCAGCGGAAGCGTGGTGCACGGCCAGGCCGGGAAGGTAGACCAAAGGCTGCTCGTGGTCGAGTAAGAGGCCGATGACCAGGGCGGCGCCGCCGCGACAGAAGTCGTTCGCCTGCCGCGTCGATCACCACGCAATGGTGGTGTTCCTTGCCGATGTCCAGCCCGGCCCAGATATCGGGCACGGTCACCTCCACCAGGTCGTCGCCACGTTCACCCTGCAGACGACCTCGCCGGCACTGTCCTACGAAGCGATCAAGTCGCATATCCCAATCAGCGGTCGAGTCGTCGCGGGCTCCGGGCGGCGCAAGTTTCCGAAGCCATCCGCCGGCGACAGGCACTTAGCCATACCCGGAGCCCTGGGCTCCACCGATCCTACGAATGACCGGCCCGAGCCCGCCCCTAAAACGTAGGACAGGCACTGAGGCCCCGGGCCGGAAGAGAGCTGGTGCAAGGCGGTGTCGGTTGATGAACGTCGCGACGCCGCACGACGAGACGGGCCCTGGGCGATGCCTCGGATCGCTGCGCGGGGCGTTGTCAGTGCCCTGCGCTACGGTCGTTTCCCCCGGTAAGGGGTGCGCCGTTCCCGCCTGGTCTCCAGCTCAGGCCGGGCGGGAACGGGCTGGCACGCGCCCCCTCGTTCTCGGCACGGGGACGTGCCCTCTTCCGGATGGAAGGGCGACACCGAGGTGTCCTGCCTCCATATGACGGGCTCTCCGACGGGATTGCAAGGAAATCAGGGAACTTCACCCGCGAAGCGCCCTCGGCGTGTTCTACGTGCACCGGAACGGTCATCTCCGGCTATGCAACCGACCGTCCGCGACTCCTAATGTTCCGTGATTTTGCGATCACGTGGCGTAGCGCCCGGTGCCGGGTTCATGCTGAGGGCCCCTCAACCACGGATCGGCACCCGCTGGTTGGCCGGGGCCCCTATTGACGCGGTCCGGATGGCTGCGGCATCGACACGATGAGGTGCGATGGACACAAAGAAAATAGCGCTGCTGTTGGCGCTGGCCGGAATGGTCTTCATCTGGAGTATGGCGATGGCGGCCATGGGCCACGTGACGCTGATCGCCTCGCTGGCTCCCGCGCTGGGCCTGACGGTGACCCAGGTCCTGCGAGGATTCCGCTCCCGGACCGCGCAGGCCCTGGGGCACCGCGGGACGGCGGGGCCCGACCAGGAGGACGACGCCCCGTGAAGACGCCGTGCAACGTCCCGGGGCCGGACTCCGAGCCAGCCCCGGCCCGACCCGGCCGCAAACTCGGACCCGTCGCAGGCACCGTCAGCAGTTCCCATCGAGCCTGGCTCGATCCCACCCGCGAGTGCTACCTCACCAGCGGCCGCACCCTCAGCGACCTCAGCCTGCGTGTCCCACTGGCCAAGTCCAAGCTCTCCGAGCTGCTGCGCGGCGTAGGTCACTACCCGCGCTGGGAAGTCATCCAGCGCCTGGCGGCCGAGCTCGACATGCCCGGATGGCCCCTGTACCGGCTGTGGAGACAGGCGGCCCTGGACGCCGGCAAGAGCCGGGACTGGGTCGACCGCTCCACCGAGGGAACCATCACGGTGGCCACCGCCCACCCCGGCCCGCCCCTGGAACACGGTGCCCTGCGCTCGATGGTCGAAGCAGACTACCGGCGCTACGCCGAGGTCTTCCTCCACGGCGAACACCGCGACGCGGTAGTGGAAGACGTCTTTGCCATCCTGTGGCTGTCCTTCGACGAGGCCCTCGCCAGCCCGGACATCCGCCGCTACGCCTGGAACATCCTGCGCGCCACCGTCATGGCCAAGGCCGGCCACCGGGACAAACGGCCCATCCTGGGCGAGGCCGCCTTCGACACCGTCGCCCTGCGCACCCAGACCTCCAAGGAGAACCAGGCCGCGCAGCTGGCGGAAAGTCTGGAGCTGTTCACCGCGATCAGCAAACTGCCCGACGCCCAGCTCGACGTCATGGTGCTGCGGCACCTGTGCGGGTTCAGCCCCAAGAAGGTCTCCGATCTTCTCGGCATTCCGCTGGCCGCTGTGCGGTCCGACGAGCGCCACGCCGAACGCTTCCTGGACGACACCATCGGGCTGCCGCCCCAGACCGGAGGACGAACACCATGACCACGCTCGAAGACATCTTGTCCAGGGCCCTGCTCACCCGCGGCCGCACCGTGCCCCGCGACACCGTCCCACCCCTCGAAGCCGCCCGGGGCGCCCGGCCTGCCGTCACGCCGGGCCGGACACCGAACGCGTCGGCAGCCGCGGCAGAGGACCTGCGCGCGCTGTGCGAGACCCTGGTCACCCACACCCCCGCCACCGAGGTCGCCGGTTTCGTCACCGAACAGGTGCCCGCACCGCGCAGCGCGCTGGTCCTGGCCTGCGTCCTGCAGCTGACGGACACCGACGACGGCGCCCGGTTCTGGTGGCAGTACGCTGCCGGCGCCGGCCAACGCGCCGCCGCCTACTGCCTCTACCTCCACCACCTTTCCCTCGGTGAGACCCACACCGCCCGCTGGTGGCACAACCAGACCGACGACGCACACGCCTCAGCCGCACCTGCGCGCCCCGACTCTCACCGAGACGGCAAACCCGTCGTCCTCCAACACGACGACAGGGCCCCGATCACCACGATCCTGCGCGTCCTGCGACGCCTTGCCAAACACACCAAACGCCCCCGCTCAGCCGTGGTCATCGAGCTGATGGACTACATGCCCACCGCCGTCGCCGTCGGCTACCTCCGCGAACCCGAAAGCGAGCTGCCCCTGCCCGGCCCCGACTTCGCCGACAGGATCCGCGCCCTGCTGGAGGCAGCCGCCGACCGGCCCGACGGCCCCAGCAACCTCCCAGCCCGCCCTCACACTCACCCCGGCCTCCAGCAGGACGCACCCCACCCCGCCATGCAAGCCCACTGCCAGGTCGACGAGACCGCAATTCGATAAAGGAGCCCCTGCGCTGCGCCCCCAGGGAGCAGCGCAGGGGTCCGCGGACCGGAACAAGGACCTCCAGGACTTCGACGCCGCCGTCGTACAGCAGGCCCGCGACCGGGCGTATCCGCCTGGACTTCGTCGACTGCGTCACCGTCGCCCCGTCCCGAAGGGATTTCTGATCATGGCCTCCGCACCACCGCCACGTCACTGGGCACAGAGACGGTGCCCATGCTGGATGTGGGGACCGCCATCAGAATGGTCAGCCCCGAGTAGCAGGAACAGGGCCTCCACCGGGATTGCCTCAGAGGCCGGCTCTCGGAAGACAGCTCGGCGGATGAGCAGACGTACGGACGGACCACCGAGCGGCTCGCTGCTGCCGTGCGCCGCGCGCACGACGGGTTGTCCTCGGCTACCCCTCGTGGAAGGCATACGCCAAGAGCGAGTTCGGCGTCGGCCGCCCCCATGCCTACCGGCTCGTCGACCAGGCGGTGACCTCCGACCAGCTCGGCGCGGAGCTCGTTGAGCTGGGCCTGATGTCCCCCGCGGGGGACGGCATCCTCGCTGCCCTGTCCGGCCGGGCCTGGCGGGAGGTCCAGGGACGGGTCCACGACGTTGCTGCCAAGATCGCAGACCGCGCCGCCATGCTGGAGACATCCCTCGACGCCGAGCAGCTGTGCGGCCCGGTCCTCCAGGCCGTCGAGTAGGTCCGCGCCCCTGCGGCGCTCGTTCCCCGCGTGCCCGACGCACCGGCCGGTGACGGCCCGGAGGCGTTCGCGCACTGGGAGGGCGGCATCGCCCTGGGGCACGCCCCGGCCGACCTGACGGACGCTGAAACCCTGGCTGCTTTGGAAGGCGCCGGGTACGACACCGAGACCAGGCGGACGCACGCGATGGCCGTGCGCGCCTTCGCCCTGGACGGCGACCGCCAGCAGCTGGAGGCGTACCGCGCTGCCCTGGACGTACCCGAGCAGGGCGACCATTACGGGCGTGAGGCTGTGGTCACGGGCCGGGCCCTGGTCGAGCAGCTGCGCCTCGCCCGCTGGCGGATGGGCACCCTGTACTTGAAGATCGCGCCCGCCCGGCTCTCGGACCGGGCCGCGCCCGCGCACTGGCAGCAGCCTTCCGCGAAGACCCGAGCAGCCACGAGACAGCAGAGCGCATCGAGCTGCGCCGGTACGCGATGACCGGGGACCACCAGGCGGTCGAGGAGTGGGAGAGTCAGCTGGCCTGGGCGTGAAACGGTGCCCCCGGTGGGCCAGTAGGCTCCGGCGGGTGTACGAGCCAACGGGCTCGGCGCCGGGCTCATCGGCGCCTTGCCCTTCGCCTCCTTGTCTTCTTCTGCGTTCCGGCGGTCGTCGTCGGCCGGGCCGACGGGGCAGGGGTCTGCAGGGATGGCGAGCACGTGGTCGCGCGGGGTGTCGGCGGCGGCAGCGGGGGCGGTGGCTCTGCGGGTCATGTCGGGTCAGCTCGACGCGCGGTCGCCGACGTATCGGGTCGTCTCGCAGCCTGGTGCCGGCTGCCCTTGATCTTTATGCACAGGGTGGTGTCCGTGCCGGTGTTCATGGACGACCAGGTGTAGCTCAAGGGCTTGCCGACCCTGCGGGCCGTCACGGTGCTGAACCTCTTGCCGTTCCAGTACAGGCACATGGTCCGCGTCTTCTCTGACGCTGGAGGGTTCGTCCAGATCCTGGTGACCGCGTTCCATTCGTTCGGGCCGTCGAGCCGGCTGCACGCCTGCGCGCCGGCCCGGTCGTGGGAGCAGGCGCTGCTGCTGGCGGAGGCCGGAGTCGCGACGGACAGCAGCGTGGTCGCGGCCGCGGCCAGCGTCGTTATCGCGCGCGGACGGCGGAGCAGGGTCACGGGCAGCACCTCCAGGGGGCGGGTCGGGTTCAACGGGTTGTCCGGCTCCCGCGACACGCTGTGTCAGTGTCCGGGGGCATCATGGCCCGGGAGCCGGAGACGGCGGGGGAGGGAAACCGGTGCAGTTCACTGCAGAGCACGCCGAGGGGGGGCGGGTGGACATCACCCTGGACGATCTGGGCTGCGGCCGGTCGTGGGAGGAGATCCACCGGGGGCGCGGCGTAGAGCTGGTGTGCCCGGAGTGCGGCGGTCAGGTCCATGCGCGTGTCTCCAAGTTGGGGACCCGGCACATCTACCACCGGAGCAGGCCTCCGTCGTGCTCGCTGGCGGCCGAGTCGCTGGAGCATCACCTGCTCAAGCTCGAATTGGTGACCTGTGCGCGGGCGGCGGGCTTCCGGGCTGAGCTGGAGGTCGCCGCGCCCACCGGGGGGTGGCGGGCGGACGTGATGGTCTCCCGTGCAGACGGCAGCCGGCTGATGGCGCTGGAGGCGCAGTTGTCGCCGATCACGGTGGAGGACATCGCGGCGCGGACCGGCCTGTACGAGCGGGACGGCGTGGCGGTGTGCTGGTTCGGCCTGCGGCCGCGGCCGTGGGTGGGCACGGTGCCGACGCTGTTGGTCCAGCCTCCCGACGACCCTGGCGACGGGTGGGTGGTGGCCGCCGGCCTGGCCCGCTTCCGGTGGGACCGCGGCACCGTGCACATCGGCCGGGGGAGCTGGTGGCCGGTCGAGGCGACGCTCGCCGACGCGGTGGCGTGGATCCTGGCCGGCCGCGTCGTCCCGTACACGCCACGCTCGGGCAATCAGAGGGTCACGGGCGCCGGCTGGTACGAGTGGGCGGAGGGCTGGACCAAGAGCTGGAACGACTCCTGGCGGCAGTGGTGGACGGCACCTTCCTACGTGGCCCTGAAAGCCGAGCACGCCCGCGCGGAGGAGGAGGCCGCGCGCCGGGCGGAGGAAGCCGAGCGAGCCACAGCACGTCGGCAGGCCGCGGAGAAGCGGGAGAAGGCCCGGAAGAAGGAGATCCGGGACCGCGTGTACGGGGCGTTCTGGCAGCGCACGGGCTTGGACCGGCGGCAGTGGAACATCTTCCGGGCTATGGCGGAATCGCACTTCGGCCAGAAGCTGGCCTTCGGCGCGCCGGACGCCCGGTACAGCAACGGCCGCCCCGTGTACGAGTACCAGGGGGAGCGCCCTATGTGGGACGCACCGGTCGCCGTGGCCTGCCCCGATCCGGGCCTGCTGCGCTCATGGGCGGAAGACCTGGACATCCTCGTCCCGTCCGTCGACGACCTGGAAGTGCTGGCATCCCGAGCCTGGGCACCGTTCCACGTCCACGTCGTCGACCCCATCAGGTACAAGGTGGACCAGGCCTGCGTGGAACCACTGCCCGTTCGCGCCTAGGGGGCCCGCGGTTTGGGTCGTGCAGGCATCGGGTAGGCCTGGGGGCAGCATGGAGCGGCGACTGATGAGGCCCCGGCCGGTCGTCCGGCAATCGCCCGTTTGAGGTGGATGCCCCGGGTCATGTCCGACCGCGCGGGTGTGCCGTGTGGTTAGGAAACGGCTTGTGCTGCCGTATGACCACGGGATTGTCGAATGCTTGCTCTGGCTGCCGCCCCTTACTCCGGTGCCTCCATGGCGCTCATCTTCTTGATCGTTTGCGTGCTTCTTCTGATCGGTTTGGTCGCCGCCGGGGTTGCGGCTGCGCTCCCTCACGCTTCCGCCTCCCATTGGTCGGATCGCTGTCGACGTGGTGGCAAGGCGTTCGCCGCGACCGTCACGGTTTGCGCAGCACTCGTGGCAATCGCCGTTGGCCTGCTCACCGTCACCCGTGGCCCTGCTCCAATCCCGTGGGTCCGGCGAGAAGGTGAGCCCCACACCGCGAAGTAACCGCTGATCAACGACGCGAACCTCGTGGCCGACGACTTGTTGAACTGGGCGTGAGCACGCTGCGCGCGTGAGCCGCACCCGCAGTACCCGGCGGCCGGGAACGTTCCGGGCCCGGGGCGGTTCCGTTCCGGTCACGGCCGCTACAGTCGAGCAGGGCGTCCGCAACCAGCTCCAATGGCTGCGGACGCCCTCTTTCCTGGGCCGGGGTCAGCGTTCGACGACGTCCTTGTCAAGGTCGCGGTGGACCAGCTCGACAACCAGGTCACGGTCGGCGAATTCCTTGGCGACATCGGCCAGCCCGTAGGTGGCGGCCTGCTCGATGTCGCCTGCGACGACGGCACGCAAGGCCATCAGCTTCGGGAGAACAGGGCCTACCTGGCCCCGGAGTCCTAGCCGAGACACCAGCCGCAAAGTAGATCGCGGGTAGCAGGCGAGCCCCGTTTCCCTGCCTGCTGACCATCGTTGGTCTGATCGAGGGCGACCCCGACGCCGGCCGCGTCGAACACGGCCGCGCACTGACGGACTTCACCAGCGGAGCCGCCCCGGTCACGAACGCCGGCGCGAAGCCGTCCTCGAAGCCGTCGGCGTCGGTGTTCCGGTGGACGAACGACTCAGAACACGCCGTGGGTCTCCTTGAAATGCCCGCATCTCACCCACTGGTCTCCGCCCACACCGCCGTGGTCGGGGAACTCCGTCCGGCAGGGATCGTCGCCACCCGAACCCCTGTAGCGTCGGCAGCGGCACCAGTGCGGAGTCGGCGGAGGCGGCAGCTCTCCGGAACACCTGAATTCGAACGAGTTCCGCTCCGCGGAGCTCAGCTCCAACCCCGCCTCGCGGATCATCGCCGCGGCCTTGTCCTGCGCTTCGATGAGCAGCGCAGCGGCCTCAGCCAGCATCCGCGACTGCTCGTCGGTCCTGTCGTTCCGCTTCGACTCGGACATCTGCGTCCTCCTGACCGGTCAGATCTGGGCGTGCTCGGATTCCGTGTGCTCGCAGATCCTGGTGGGCGATCCCGAGCCAAAGTCCGGGCCGGTGAAGTCGGTCCAGCTGTTCAGGCAGGGTTCTTCGCCGCCCGAGCCGCCGTAGTCGCCGCAGCCGCAGAAGTGCGGGGTCGGCGGGGGATCCAGCTCGGCCAGGCAGGGGCGGCCGACCCAGTCGCGTTCCTCGGGAGACAGGTCCGCGCCCGAGGCGCGTACGAGGTCCGCGGCCTTGCGGCGGGCTTCGATGAGCAGGGCGCCCGCCTCGGCCAGGGTCCGGTTCTGGGCTTTCGTTCTGTCATTCCAGTTCACGGCTACCGTCCTACCAGGGATCGCGGACCGATCCCCCGCAGCGCGCACGCGCGTCCGTCGGACGGGGGCCGCCAGGGGTGGGGCGGTCTTGCGGCGCGCGGGAGAATGGGAAGTGGCCCGGGTGTCCGGGCCGTGTGTTTGCGATCGCGGCGGCCCCGCTCGCTGACCCTCGCCGGTTCGACCGGCCCACGGACGAGGCGATCGCGCGCAGCGGGCGAAGTGGACGCCGGACATTCTGCGGGGTCTCGCACGAACAGGTACGGCGGTTGCTGGCCGAGCGGCAGGCCGGGGGCGGCCCGCCGGTCAGCTGACGACGGTCTCCCGTGCGATGCGATCGAGCGGAACAGCCGCGCCGCGTCCGCGATGCGGATGGTGTCGCCGACCGCTGCTTCGTCGAGCAGCCGACGGAACCCGGATCGGTTGATCGCGTAGACGCGGGACGACGTGGCCGGGACCTCGTACCTGGCCACGAAGCCCTGGACGCTACTTTGCGGCTGGTGTCTGAGGGGTCAGGACGTCGAGGTCAGCGGTCCGCCACTCCCGCAGCTTGAGACCGTGGGGTGCCGAACGCCGGTGACTTCTTCGTAGTCGTAGGCAGTCCGGACGCCGGAGATCGACATCCCGGAGGCCGCGGCGAGGTCGGCCAGCTTGTAAGGGCGGGGCGGGGTGAATTCGCTGGGCGGAGTTGAGGGCGACGCGGGTCACTCGACCAGCTCTGCCACAATTACGCAAAACAAAAGGTGATTATTTTCCGGCTGATCGGATGAACAGGTTATACGTTTTTCAAGTTTGGAGCTTAGTCCAGTATCAGGAAATCAGGCGTGGATTTAACCTGTCCTTGACAAGCGGGAACGGTTGATGCCGCAGCTCTGCGACCGCTATACGCATCCCATCTGGGCAGCGTTCGTTATGCGCATATCGGCATCGACGCGCACCGAAGGCCCACCAAGGGGTGATCTCCATGATGGCGATATCAGCAGAAGGCTGACATTAGCGCTTCTAGGCGGGATCCCGCACTCGCAGAAAGAGAGGAGAGCGAAATGGACAATAACACTCCCGCCGAGGCCGGTGACTCTCCTGCAGGAGAGAGCTCGGAGGGTTCGGCCAGTGCAGCAGAACTGGCTCAAGTAATCGGGCGGGCCGTTGTGGCAGCCAACGGGCTCCTCATTACGGCGCAGAGCTCCGGTGCAACGTCGGCGAGCAGGCTGAACGTCGGTACCTACCAGGTCTGCTTCAATACGCCGGTAACTAGCGGCACATATGTCGCAAGCATCGGCCTTCCCGGAAACGTCACTAATCCGCCGAGCGGCGAGATCTCCGTAACGGGCCGGAACGGCACCAATAACTGCTTGTTCCTTCAGACGTTCAACTCGGCAGGGGCGCTGGAAGACCGCAGCTTCCATGTGATCGTGGTGGTTTAAGCCAGACCGCTGGCTTTGCCACAGGAAGTCAATCCCCCGTCCCCGGCGCGACCCGGGACGGGGGTCTGGGGGCACTCGCAAGGCGACCACGGGCCGGGTAGCTACTCGCGCAGGGCAGGGGCGTCGGGATAGCGTGGTGCAAGGACCACAGCAGCAGTGCGTGACAGTCGGTCTGTGGAAGCCGCTGAGTGCCGGAGCGGAAACCGAAGCTCGCGTAGCGGCACGAAGAAGGCCCCCACCAACGGCCGGAAATCCGTCGGCGAGGGCCAACCGCATGGCGGCGGTTTGCGACCGTCAGCCCTCAACCTCTCTGAGGACTGGCGGTCACCGTCCGCTGGGCCACCTCCACAGCTCCCGGATCACAGCTGCGATCCGTTCGCGCAGCGGCCTCCTGCGGTGACGCCCCATCGGCGCCCCCCTGCCGGACGAGGCGGCCGTGAATCCCGGTCGACTGCCGCCTTCTGGAATCGGGCCGGGCCCCGAGGGCCGGGGCCCGGAACGTCCATGGAAGGGGGGCGCATTGAAGCGCTGACGCCGACCCTCCACCTGGGGCCATGGGCCGATCAGGCGGCCTTCCGGAAAGGTCAACCCGCTCCACACGCGCTGGGAAGCTCAGCTACTGACTGGGGTGTACGGCAGCGCTCGTGGTCGTCGAGTGCAGCGCGGCTGAGGGCCTCGTCCTTGGCGTCGGGATGCCGTGCCATCGCCCGAAGAGCGAACGCATGGTGGTGGAGGTGTGGCAGGAGCCGCGTGCTCTTGTGCCTTGGCCCGCGCGGGCCCCTGCCGTCACCGAGGTCTTCGGCGTCCAGGGAATTTGCGAGCTCGTCCCACTCGCGGAATGAGACGTCCACTGGGCACGGCCTGTGACGGGTCGGCGAGCAGGATGTGACCGGCTTGTGGCATGTGATGCTATTTGATGCCAGTTCCGTCCGGGGCCGGCATCAGCGAGATGGACGAACCTCCTCCTCATGACGCACGGCCCGCGCCACTACGCCACCAGTACCCGCCGACTGATCGGCACCGAACTGCGCCGCCTCTACGAGGCCGGCGCCACCATCCAGGGCCTGGCCCGCGCCACCGGCCACTCCGCCCCGTACGTGTACGCACCCTGCTGGTCGAGGCCGGTACACCCTTGCGCGGCCAGGCCGCCCCACGACCGGCCGGACCCCACCCCGCCAGGCTCAGCCGACAGGGATGCCGCTGAAGAGAGGCAAGCACCTCGACGTCGAGATCCGCCACCAGGTCGGTGCCCGGCTGCGCAAGCTCTACGAAGGGGGCGCCTCCGTGCGGGAGCTGGCCGACGCCACCGGCAGGTCGTACAGCAGCGTCCACCGCCTCCTCCTGGAGGCCGGGACGACGCTGCGTGAACGCGGCGGCGCATCTCACCGGCACCGCAAGCCCTGACCCGTCACAGGCGGCCCCCGCGGACTTCCCGCCCCCCTGGACCGTCCGCCTCGCTCCCGTCCCTTGGCTGTGCTGCCGCGGACAGGCGGCAGACCGGTGCTGGTGCGGCCGGTCGCAGGACTCATCGGCACCGGTCAGGGCCGGGCCCGTGACGCAGGCCGCCGCCCGGGCACAGCGAAGCAGGAACGCTGGGCAGCCCCGGTAGACGCCTTGACGAAGGCAGGCGGCCCGATGATGAGGCCCCGGACAGGGGTCCTCTGCCACCGCCCGGGAAGCCTCCGCCCTGAATCAGGTGTCCTGCACGACGTGGATCTCGAAGGGCCTTTCGTCGTTGGCCCGGTTCTTGTCTTCGGGGCTGCGCACCTCGACCCGGCCGCCTGTCAGAGTTCCGTTGATAGGCACGGTGGTGGCGAGCCTGACCGGGATGAGGGCGGTGGCACTGTCGAACCTGGCGACCGCGTCCAGGAAGGTGCAGCGGACCCGGCGGCCGTTCGCGATCTCGGTGCAGGTCTCCGGGAAGAACGGTCGCTCCGCCGTGACCCCGTCCGGCAGGGTGACCGTCACGGTGAACGGCGAGGCTGTCTGCTCCGGGCCCAGGTTGGCGATGAAGGCGTGCACCGTCGTGGTGCCACCGGGTCCGGCGGGGTCGGGGTCGATCCGGACCACCTCAAGGTCGGAATTCGACGGCGCGGCCCCCTCAGCGGCGGTCATCGGCACGATGGTGGCTAGCAAGGCCGCGCCGACCGCCAGCAACCGGCGGTGGACACTGGAGCGGCGGACGAGTGTACGGATCATTCCGGCTCACCTCTGCTCGGCTGTGGGTGCACCCTCATGCGGACGGGGCGCCTCCCCCTGGAGACCAGGGTCCACGCCCGCCCGCCCACCACGCCCCTCCTCGCCGGTCACACCACCCGATCAGGTGAGAACCGCCACTATCAGTCCTGTGACCAGCACGAACGCCCCCGGATAGTCCCGAAAGGGCGCTCCCGGACCGTGGCCTCCAGCACCACTACGTGCTGACCTTCGGCAACGGCGACTCCCGCAAGGCCACGACCACCATAGGCAACCCCTGACCCCATCGCCACGCCGTCCACCGAACGGCAAGATCCCGCAGCAGTCCGCCCAGGCTGCTCCCGTCACTGGCATGGGACCCGAAGGACGATTACAGCCTCATGACGACCCACCAGTTCCTCGCTGTCTCGGGCGCGCGTCGGGCCTCCCGTGGGGAGCCGGGAGGTGCGACGCGCCCCCGCCGGGAGGGGGCTGCCCGCAAGCGGAGCCAGCTTCCCACGCGGTCTGGTCCTGAACGGGATGTCTATGGGTGCCGGATGATGGTTGAGCGCATGGCGTTGTCTGTGGTTCAGGGCGTGAGGAGCCGGTGCAGCCATCGCAGGCGGGCGTCGCGGGCTGCCTGTGAGAGGGCGGCCTGTGGGGCGGTGCCGTCGAAGCCGTGGAATCCGCCGGGCCATACGTGCAGTTCGGCTTCGCCGCCGGCCTGCCAGATCCGCGAGGCGTAGGTGACGACCTCGTCCCGGAAGGTCTCGGCGGAGCCGACGTCCAGGAAGGCCGGAGGCAGTGCGGACAGGTCGCTGGCCCGGGCCGGTGCCGCGTACGCGGGTACGTCCGGGCCGCCGCGACGGTCGCCGAGCAATGCCGTCCAGCCGGTCTCGTTGGCGCTACGGTCCCAGACACCCAGACCTTCCATCTGGCGGGCGGAGGGGGTGTCGTTGCGGTCGTCGAGCATCGGGGACAGCAGGACCTGACCGAGGGGCCGTGGGCCCTTGCGGTCGCGGGTGAGCAGGGCCAGCGCGGCGGTCAGCCCGCCGCCCGCGCTGACGCCCGCGATGACGATCCGGTCCGGATCGCCGCCGATCTCCCCAGCATGCCCGGCGGTCCACAGCAGGCCGGCGTACACGTCCTCGATCGCGGCAGGGTACGGATGCTCCGGGGCCAGCCGGTACTCGACCGAAACCACCACCGAGTCCAGTTCCCTGGCCCACTCCAGCGCCACGTCCACCCCGACCCTGCGGTCGCCCAGGACCATGCCCCCACCGTGGGCGAAGTAGAAAGCGGGGCCGGGGCGCGGGGTTGCCGGGCTCGCCGGGCGGCAGACCAGTAGCGAGAGGGCCGGCGCACTCTTCGGCCCCGGAATTGTCCGGTGCTCGACGTCGAAGGTCCCGCCCATCGTCAGGTCCAGATCGGCCGACACCTGGTCAAGTAGCACCTGGCGCCTTTCGGGGATGTCTTCCGGGGTGAGCCCGGGCGGGGGCACATCCTTGCCGGACTCCAGGGCCACGGCGAGCTCGGCGTCGAACGGGGGCGGCGACTGAACCATGGCCTCTCTCCTCACGGGGAACGCAGCTCGCATGCCCATGATCGGCGCATCGGGGCCGGGGCCGCGCGCTGAACGGAGCAGCTCGCCTCCCGCCTCTTCGAGATCTGGCACGGCGAGCACCGGCTTGAGCAGGGCCGGGCCGAGCTGTGCCGGCAGATGAGCGAAGGCGGGCCTCGCTACAGTCAGTGAAAGCCCGCTCCGCGGAGGAGCAGAGGATCATCGGCGTGACGACGACGAGATAGATGTCGGTCACGCCGCGACAGGCATCATGGCGACGACCGGCGTGGCCTTCCGAGCGGCTTTGCGGGTGAGGCGGCGGGCCGACGGGCAGTTGGACCCCCGCGGCGCGCAGGGCTCCGCGGGTACTCCGGCACTCGGGACTTGCTTCCGGTGGAACGGGGTCTGGAGCCGACTGTGCGATGGCAGCAGCTGTGGCCGCTGCCAGGCCGGGCAAGGGCAGTTTCGGGGCGCGCGTCGGGCCTCCCGTGGGGAGCCAGGAGGTGCGACGCGGCCCCGCCCGGAGGGGGCTGCCCGCAGGCGGGGCCGACCGCGGGGGTGCCCTGGCCTGGGGGAGGCGGAAGATCACGCTGCCCGCGGGCGATCAGGATGGCACCGGTTCAGCCACGCGATAGATGTGTGACCAAAAACGTTCGACAGTGCGGGGCCCGTCCCAGGGGCGCCCTTTCGGCCGTTACCCCCTTGTTCCGCCTCCTGGTTCGCCGGGAGGATCACGGTCATGACCGAGCTGCAGCGCTGTCCAGAACCCTCGCCACCGACTACCTATACGGACGATGGGCACCCCACCCGACCGAGGAACACCGCGCTCGGACCATGTCCCTGAGTGCCAGCGTCGACGATGGCCTGGACGGGCTCGCCGCAGGCGGTGTGATCACCGGCGAGGCCCTCGTGCAGATGCTGCGACCGCACCCCGACCTCGTCTCCTGGCAGCTGGCTCCCGTTCTGCGCGCCTACCCCACCGGCGACGCGCACGGGCGGGCCCTGGTTCGCGACCTCCTCGACGCGATGGCCGGCCACCACCAGCCTTCGGCCGACCAGTACGTCCGCTCGCCCGATCCGTACGACGGCAGCGGGTCCGCGGTGTTCCTGACCGGGGCATCACCGGTTACCCGGACTGGCAGACCCGAGCAGCTCTCCAGCTGCGTGCCGTCGGCGTTGAGCGGACTTCCCCGAGGGCGACCCTGTGGCCGCCTGGGAGCAGGTCGCCTGGGGGTACGAGCACCTGCACCGCGCCGACGTCATCCTGTTCTGGTTGTGCGCGGAGAGCATCCAGCCGATCGCCCTGTACGATCTCGGCGCCCACGCCGCACGCGGCGCCGAGATCGTAGTCGGTGCACATCCCCAGTACGCGCCGCCTGGACGTCGTCGAACAGCTCCGGCACGCACGCCCCGACGTCGAGGTGTACGACGCCCTGGCGGCGACGGTCCGGGCTGCCGCTGCGGCTTTCGTGGCGCCGCACACGGCCTCAGCGCTGGGCAACCAGGGCTTGGAAGGTGGACTGCCCAAGTGGGGAGCCCACCTTCCAAGCCGGTGTCGATAACCGAGCCGGTGCTCCTATTCCGTGCCGGGTGCGAAGATCTGGAGAGCAGCCCGGGCGAAGGTGAGGTAGTCCTCGTCGCTTCGCGGCTGTGGCGCGTGGGCATCCCAGGACGCCAGGAGCCCGGCGAGGGCCTGAGCGTCAGCCTCCGCCTCGGGGCTGGACGCGGCTGCGTACAGCCGAGGAGCAGGCGCTGGTCGAGAGCCTGGAGCCGTTCCTGGACTCGGCGGCCTCCTGGTCGACAAGACCGTCTCGAGTGCGCTGACCGAGGACCTGGTCCGCGCTGTCGACGAGCGGGGGTGGACGGATCTGGTGCTGTGCGGCATCGACACCGACAGCTGCGTCTACGACACCGCCGTCGCCGCGTACCACGGTGGGCCCACGCCGTGGATCGTCACCGACGCGTGCGCGTCGACCGGCGGTGCCGAGGTGCACGAGACGGCGTTGCTGCTGGCCCGGCGCAACATCGGCGCCCATCAGCTGCTCACGGTCGACCAGGTGGCGGACGTACTCGCCGACCGTGTCCCTGCTCCGGAAGGAGCCTGTGCGTGAACCGGTCCTGGGACGCGGACTTGCTCGACGTCGGTGCGGGGCCGGCGGGGGTAGCCGCCGCGGTGATGGCGTCGAGCCTGCGGATGACGTGCGCGGTTGTCGAGGCCGAGCAGGTGGGTGCGAAGCTGCGATCGATCGGGGCGCTGGAGAACGTGCCGGGTGGCTGGTCGACCGGCACGGCACTCGCGGGGGCGCTCGCGGGCGACCTGGCCCGGCACCAGGAACTGGGGCGTCAGCATGCTGTCCGGCCGCGCCGTACGGGGGGCCAGCCATGACGACCATGCCGAGGTAGTACTCGACGACGGGCGCGGGCGGCCGACGTGCCGGTCGTCGCTCCACGTCCGTGGGAGGACCTGGCCAGCCGTGTCGCCGAGACGGTGGAAGGTGCCTCTACTAGGCGCTGTTTCTCGGATCATGTTCGGAGCTAGATCGT
>NZ_JANIID010000064.1:0-25190 GCF_024519335.1 Streptomyces telluris | reverse complement strand
AGGCAGTGTCCGACGGTTCTGGTGACTGGGCAGTGTCCATGTCGTTGCGATTCTTGTGGGGCGGGGTGATCTATCCGGAGTGGGTCCGGTTGAAGCCGCACCTGCCGCAGAACGTTGGGCGGGGCGGTGGTGTCGCCTTGGCTCACCTTGCGAGCGAGGCCCGCATGCGGTCCAGCCCGCGCAGGACCGCGTCGCGGTTCTTCGCCTGCTTGATCCACGCGGGTAGGCGGCCGAAGAGCCCCATCTTGCGCCAGGGCTCATACCAGGGGTCGTGTTCGCGCAGCGTCGCCTGCACGTACTGTCGCAACAGATCGAGGTGTTCGGGGTTGTACGCCCACAGGCGACCGTGCCGCGTGTTCTTCTGGAGCCAGAGCGGCTCGTGGAAGTAGGGATCGAGCATGTCCTGGGCGCCGCTCCAGCAGAATGCGATCGGATCGTCCTTCTTCCGTTGCCGCGACAGTCCACAGTAACGGCACACGAGCCGCCGCGGCACGTCCCGACTCGATGCATTGTTCCGAGTATCGCGGACGGCCGTGAGTACCTCCGCCTGCCGCTCGCACTTGGGACAGCGCACGAGTATCCAGTCGGAGACGGCGAAGTGGTGCTTCCAATATCCGGGGTCCCGGAAGCGGGCGGGGGAGGACGTGAGCATCACCCCAGTATGCGTGGTACGCCCTCGCGGGCTATCGGCAGTCTTGTTCAGAAACATCTGGCGATCACGTGGACTCACCGGACAGGGGCCGGGTGGCGGGGGCGGCTGGTCGACTGCTGCTTGGCACCGCACCCGGCTCATATGCGGTGCGGTGCGGCTCCGTCCTGCCAGCGGTAGAGGTCGCGCAGCAGAGAAATTTCGGCGCCGTGATGGATCAGCTCCCTGTTGACGTGCAGGACCCTGTTCTCCATGGGAAACGGCTCGGGACCCGTCGCGGGCGGATTGTCTAGGTCGGCGTCCGAGAGTTCGCGGACCCCCGCGTTCCATCTCCCGTACATCTCATCGAGCTGTTTTAGCGCCTCGTCAGCGGTCCCCGCGTAGGCGAACGCCTCGGCGTCGAAGTCCTGGCCGCCGAAGTACCACTCGACCCGATAGGCCAGGCACGAGACGATGATGTGCGCCAGCCGCCAGGCAATCGTGGTCACCGGCGCCGGCGCCGGGGCAGGGGACGCGAAGTCCATCGTCCACTCCCCTGAACCCGCCGACATCGGTGCGGCCGACGTGCCACGTGGGCGGATGTTCCAGCAGCCGCGCACCGGCTCCCAGAAGTACTCCTCGTCGGTAAGACCGTCCAGCCGTGGCCGCAGGTTCTTGCGCCAGTACCAGTCCAACTGCTCCGCGAGCCGCTCGCTTCTTGTCATTGCCGCACACTACAGACCCGTCGAACAGAGCGTGCCGGCCTGGTGGACGCAGGAAGACTCCGGCTATGCCGTACAACAGCGCGACCTGGGATTTCCGGGCAACAGGACACCGGTCTCGATGTTGCCGGTTGCGCTGATGAAGTCGTCATGGTGGTGCGAGAATTGGGCTGACTTGAGGGCCCGGTGACTTCTCGGTGGCACTGCTGACCGTCAGTGCCGATCGGATCAGTCGCGGTGGGCCTCGCGGGAGGCCGGCTGTCCGCTCCTGCGAGAGCTTCGACGGGTGCCGGAGTTCCCCACCCCTGCGGTCACGATTCCCCAGGGGGAAGGCGGTCGTCGACGTGTGCCGGAGGTGCCCAGCGGTGCCGCTGGGCGTAAGGATGGCGCCGGACAGTGGCAGGGGGATCTCACGCTGTCGTTGGTGTGGCTCGCAGGCCGCCGAGCAATGCGGCCAGGTAGCGGTGTGCGGTGTTGATCCGGTCTGCGGGAGGGCTGCCGTGTACGTCTACGGCGTAGGCGATGCCGCACATGAGCGGGACCAGATCGGCTGCGGCCAGGTCGGGACGGACCGCCCCGGCCGCGCGGGCCCGGTCGAGGAGTGTGGTGCCTGTCGACCACAGGTCCTCCTTGAGTTCCGTGGTGCGCGGGAGGGCGTCGACGGAAGCGGCGGCGACCGGAGCCAGGGAGGCGTCGGTGACCTGCGCCTCGACGGTGCGGGTCAGGAAGCTCTCCAGCGCCCGCCAGGCGTCGGTGTCGGCCAACGCCTGCCTGCCGTGGGCGGTCAGGGCCTCCAGGCGGGGGGTGGCGACGGTCTCCAGGAGCGCCTCGGGCGTGGCGAAGTGGCGGTAGACGGTGCCGACTCCGAGTCCGGTGCGGCGGGCGACGTCGTTGAGCTGCAGCGGCGTGCCCTGGTCGATCAGCTCGCGGGCGACGGCCACGATCCGGTCCCAGTTGCGGGCCGCGTCCTTGCGCAGTGGTGTCGTCGTCATGAGGACATGCTAATTGGATAGCTCATCCGGATGGCCCCGCCGCCCGTGCCGGGGCCGGGCCTGGCGGGTCAGGGCGCCGCGAGGGGCGCGTGCTGCCGGCTGAGTCGGCGCACGGCATCGGCGACGCGGGGGTCGGTGGCCGTGCGGAAGGGCGCCGCCGGGCGTGCCGTGGCGCCGATGACGATGCCGGTCCGGCCCGCCAGGGACTCGTCGGTGGCGGCGATGATGGAGGGCTTTGCGGCCTCGGATGCCGGGCCCGCGGCGGAGCGTTCGAACTTGCGGCGCACCAGCGGCCACAGCAGCCGCAGGGCCGGTGAGACGATCTTCGGGTCGGTCAGGGTGCCGTTGGTCATGTCGGTCGCGGCGCCTCCGGGGTCGGCGGCGAAGACCGAGACGCCCGTGCCGTCGAGCCGCGACGCCAGGTCGAGCGTGTAGGCGAGGTTCGCGAGCTTGGCGCGGCCGTACCAGTGGAATCCGTAGTAGCCGCCGGGCGGCTCGACGGCGTCGAACACCCGCTTGGCGACACCGACCGCACCCGAGGTCACGTTCACGATCCTGCTCGGCGCACCGGCCGTGAGCGTCGGCAGCAGCAGTTCCGTCAGCAGGTACGGCGAAAGGTGGTTGACGACGAACGACGCCTCCACGCCGTCCAGCTCCTGTCGATCCGCGAACATCGCCCCGACGTTGTTCACCAGCACGGTCAGCGGTTCGCCGGATGCGGCATGGTCGCCGGCTATCCGGCCGGCGAGCGCGCGCACGCCGTCGAGCGAGCCGAGGTCGGCGGGCAGGAACCGGGCAGGACGCGCCGGGTTCACCGCGTCGATCCGGTCGACCGCCCTGGCGCCTCGGTCGGCACTGCGCCCGACCACAGTGACCGAGAATCCGGCGGCAGCCAGCCCCAGAGCCGTCTCCAGGCCGATGCCGGCGGTCCCGGCCGTGACCACAGCTGTCTTTCCCATGCGCTCCTCCAGCCCAGCGATCCGGATAGATCATCCGCTTAATGGCGACGATACCACAAGCGGATGGCTCATCCGCTTGTGGTGGCAGGCGGGGCTGTGCCGCCCCGACGAAGCCCTCACAAGCACCAGACCCCGAAGCCCTCAAGGAGCGGGTGCCGGCGCTGCCGCAGCGGCGGTCGTCCCGTGGAGCGGCGTAGGCATCCCCCGGCCGACGTCCCCAGCGGGCACCTGGGGAATTACGTGACCGTCGGCAAAGGCAGCCCCCGCGGCGGCTGCCCGATGGTGGTGACGGCCGTGTCCGAGGGCTCGAGGCCCTTCTGGACGGGCCTCGGAGTGGCGCCGGGCGTTGTGACGGCAAAGATCTGGACAGGCTTTGGGGGCGGGGCCAAGCGGTGGCGATGAACGAGGACCACAGCGAGCCGGAGCTCGAACCGCACGCCAACCTGACCCTCTACCTCGAGACACTGCGGGCCCGGCTGCCGGAAGAGCAGTTCGGCATCCTGACCGACGCCGTACGCGAAGCGGCGGAGCTGCTGGCGGGCAGCGGCGAAGGCATCGTCGACGCCGGCGAGGAACTGCGTCCGGACCTGCACCAGGAGTTCGCCACGGCCCTGACCATCCTGACGACCGGCCGCATGGAGCACCACAGGGTGGAGGTGACCGCCGAGGACGGCAGCCGGCTATCCGCCATGGTCGATCCCGACGCCGCCGACGACCCGGCCCGGCCCGGCTCGAGGAGATACGCGGGTTTCTCCAGCGCCAGCACCTGGAGCAGCGGGCGGTCGAGGAACAGCTCGACGGCATCGCCCGCGCCAGCGGCTGCGGTGGTTGCGATGCGTAGCCCGTGGAGGGGCCTGCCGGAGCGCCACGGCCGCAGCGACCGCGCGCTACGTGGGGAAGCCGTGGAGGAGAGCCGGTCGCCGGCCGGCATCAGCCCGGAGATGCGGCAAGCCTTCGTGGCCGCGCAGGAACGGAGTCTGCAGCACGATCTACGCGTCCTCGCCGACCGCATCCGGGCCGCAGCCGAAGCCCGGCCAGGCGAGAGCGCACAGTTCAACGCCGGTGTGGAGTGGGCCGTCCTCTCCATCAAGAACGTCGCCAGCAAACTCACCGAAGGGCGCCGCTGACAGAGACGGGACCGACGGGACCGACGGGGCCGGCGCCGGGCATCGGGCCCCGGTCAGTCCCCGCGGGCGAGAGGATTCTTCAAGTCGTCCGCGCTCAGGTCGGGATCGTCTTCCGGGCGGTAGCGGTCCGCGCCTGCCACCTGCATCACCAGTTCAATGCGCCGCCACTCCGCGCACTGGACTTCGACGATCCGCAGGTGCTCCTCAGCGTCGTACTCGTCCAGGGCGCGGCCGGCCACCTCCCGCTGCTTCTCCAGCATCTCCGCCGCCTCCTGGGCGAACGGATTCGGGGCGGTCGCTGCGGATCAGGGCCATGTCGGTGCCGCAGAACAGCAAGGCGCCCGTGCAGATTTTGATGCGGGAGAACGGTGCTGGGGTGGTCTCCAGTGCCTGTTTCTGAACCCCTGGAGCGTAGGCAGTAGCCTGACAAACAGGTGGACCAAGGGTGAAGGTGCTGACCGTCACCTTCAGATCGATCAAGCCGCCGGGCTCCTCGGAAGGCTCTAGGTAGCGGTGGTTCAGGTTGACGCCACGGTTTTAGTAGAGACACCCTCCACCGTCTCGGCGACACGGCTGGCCAGGTCCTCCCACGGACGTGGAGCGACGACCGGCACGTCGGCCGCCCGCGCCTGTGCGGCGAGCCACCGGCCGTACAGCACACTGACGCGTGCGCGATGGCGCTGTGGTCCGGCCTCCGGCTCCCGGCGCAGGTAGTTGGCCGTCACCTGCCCCTCGTCGTCCTCATGGAGGAAGACGGCACGGACCGGACCTTCGGGCGTCGCCGGTCCGGGCAGGACGTAGTCCCCTTCCAGGATTACCGGGGTGTCGGTGTCCACATGGTTGGCCACCACCGCCTCGATCGCCGGCGCCAGCGCCTCGGCGATCGCGATCTGCCGCTCGACCACCGACTCGGGCGTCTGGCGGGCGGCCTCCGGGTGAGTGCGCCAGAAGTGGACCTCCGGCAGGTGCTCGGGCAGTGTCACCGCAAGGAGGGCCTCCACTATGTCGTCGACCTCCACGACGGGGACGTCGTACCGTCGTGCCAATGCCCGCCCGACACCGGTCTTCCCCATCCCCGACGCGCCGCCGACGACAAGCACCCGCCAGTCGGGAAGACTCCTCACCTCATCCGTACCGTCCACGTGGGCAGAGTACTGCAGCCGCTTCTTTCACCTGGGCCACACCAGCCGCAGCGGTTTCCGTTCGAGGAACGGTCGCGGTGACCTTTCCCCGAACACTTGAACAAAGTTCCCATTTCGGTCTGACGGCTCTTGGCCTGATGGTACGAGGTTCATAAACAGGCGCCGACTTGTTCTTTATGGTCTGAGTCGGTTCGAGAGGGCCACCGAGGCGCTAGCCCCTGGACGCCGTCCGTCTCGGTCCAGCCGACGACGTCGCCGAGGTCACCGTGGCGGACGACCACAGCCACAGGGAAGAAGGGCGTTGCCGCCGGGCAGGCGGTCGACCTCCAGACGGATCAGGGTGCCCTCGATGATGGGCAATTCCCCGGGTGTGGTCGATCCAGGCGGACCGGGTGGTCAGGCGGGGGTGGAGCGGTACCAGGCCATCGCACGGGCGGTACCGCACCGGTCGGTGGCCTGCACCGTGGCCGTGTCCGGCTCGCCCCAGGTCTCCGGCCGTGCGAAGTGGAACTCCTTACCGTGCCTCGGCGGTCGCCCGTCCTGGGGCGGTGAGACCCACGCGTGTCCGCAGCGGGTGCGGCCTGGTCCCGGTCAACACCGGCGGCGTGGCATGTGCCGCAGAGGGGGAGATCGCCGGCCGGGCCGCCAGGCGGCCGATCGGGAGGTCACCTGCTCCCATCGGTCGTCGGTGAGCCTGTCACCGCACCGCGAGCACACCGGGCGGCGAGCCTCTCGCTCGGCTGCCTGCCTTCGCTTGTCCTCCTCGTCGGCCTGAGCGGCCTGGCGGCGGTGGAGGGCATCGCCGTCGGGGTTGTCGAGCGCGGCCGTCAGCGTCTGCTCGACCGACCGGCCCAGGCGCCGCTACACCGCCGCGCCCGCGCTGTGCTCCTTCAGCGCTCCAGGGTGGTGACGAGGACGGGCAACCGCCTGGCCGTAGTCGAGGGCGGTGACGCCTCGGTGGTAGGTGTCGTACCGACGCGGCGGTGGTCAGCGCCAGTCGTCGATCACATATGCATCGGGGTGGCTGTATCCGGGTTCGTTGGGCCTGTGCATGGTCACGCCCTGCAACCAGGTGCGGAAACCGCGGTTGATCATCCGCTGGTAGGCATCCGGGCGGCCCAGGTTCATGCCGGCGTCCAGTTGCCCCAGCCCGCGCTCGGCGGCCAGCCGCTCGCATGCGTCGAGCAGTCGCTCGAACCGGTCGGCGGCCTGCGGACCGGGACGTACGGCGCCGAATTTGACGAAGCACACGTCCTCGCCGGCTTCCGACCCGGCGCCGCAGTGGCAGACGGCCAGGCCGTCGAGCCCGGAGTCAGCGCCATGGAGGAGGACGGTGTCACCGAGTCCATGCGCGTGCGCGGCCACGATCTCGCGTTCCAGGCTCAGGCCCTCGTACACGGCATCGGTCATTACGCGGCACAGGCTCAGTGCGTCGGGCCGCTCGGCGGCGGGCAGTTCGCTGTAGAGCGCCCGGCCGGGGACTGCGGCACCGGGTGTGACCTGCTTCTTCATGACGGCTGTGAGGAAGCGGGGCCAGAAGCCGTACCGGCGGTAGAGCTCAAGATGCTTGGGGCTGTGCGCGAAGGTGAACAGGCCGAGGTGGCGGTTCCCCCAGGCGTCGAAGCAGTCGATGACCGGCTCCATCAGACGCCTGCCGATGCCCTGGTCCCACAGATCCGGACGTACGGTCAGCGGTCCGAAAAACCCGATGCTGCCCCAGTTGGCGGCGAAGTTCGATCCCACCACTTCGCCCTCGACCGTCGCCGCGAACGCCGCCCGTGGATCGGCTGCCCAGCGGGTGCGGACGTAGTCGATGGTCCCGAACGGATCAGGGGCCCCCAGGAAGGTCCCGAAGGCGGCCCTGCAGATCTCATCGGCCCGATCCAGGTCCGCCTCATCCAGCAGGCGCACTGCTACCGAGGCCGCCCCACTCTTGCGCTCCGCTGCTGGTGGGACCATCGCTTTCTCCTTCCTACCTACGTTCCATCGCACCACGGAGGTGCGCCGCAGGCGAGATGAACGGTCCGGCGACACCCCGAGGATCGAGGACCAAGCCGGTCTGCCTTGCCTTTCCGCAAGAGCCATGCGCCTGGCGTCGGCGGTGATGTCGACCTCCGCGAACGTCGGCCTGCGTATGGAGTCCTGCGGGGTCTGTGCGCCTGCGAAGGGCCTCAAGGGGCCCTTCGGGCGGTCTGGTAAAGCTGGGCGATGACGTCGGGGATCGGGAGCTGCGCCGGACAAGGGTGAAGGCTTTGGGATCTTCCAGGGCGGCGATGAAAAGCGGCGCAGCCGTCCGCGCGGGCTTCGACAGCTGCTGCTGGCGCGGGACGGTGACCCAGGCCTAGGACGATGCCGGTGCCCCCTTGACGGTCGGCGAACCGTTCTCCCTGCGGGTACGCGGTCCCGCTTACGGGTGGTCTCTATGTGGTGCGAACCGGTAGCGGCTGAGACGGGACACACCTCTATGCGGACACAAGTCCGCAACCGCAACGAAGGTGAGTGATGAGCAACGACGAAGCATTGACCATCGGCAAACTCCAGGGGGGAGTTCTGGGACAGCTGCTTGAGGCCATCTTCAAGGCTCCGGTGGGTTCTCCGATCACGCCTGAGATGAAACAGCAGGCCCAGCAGGTGCAGCAGCAGATGCGTTGACAGAACCGGTAACCCTGGCCGACCCGTGGGCGGGGCCAGCGGCCCCCGCCCCACCGCGTTACTAGGGTTCAATTCGTTAGGCCCGCTAATGTTTATCCATGTTACGTACGAGATGCACCGAGATGTTCGGGCTTACCCATCCGATGATGGCTGCCCCATGGGCTTGCACAGCGGTGGGGCACTCGCCGGACGGGCCACGCTCGTCGACTGCGGCCCCCTCCCCGCCCGCGACGGCACCTGCCGACCGTTTCGCGCTGTCACCACCGACATCGAAAACGCCCTCGACCTGTGCGACATCCCGTGGGTTGCTTTGAGCCGCGCGGAGTCCTTGGCCTCGTGGCCAGGGGGTTCGTCCTCTCTCCGGCAGTGGTTCGCAGGCTGACGTAACTTCGGGATTCCTGAAGCGTTCTCACCGTGTCCGATCAGTTCACGACCGGGCTGAAGGTGAGGGGGCTCGGGTTGGCGCTGGCTGTCGTACGGGACCTGCGCGATGTCCGGCCGCCGGCGACGGCGGAGGAGCTGGAGCAGTTCGAGACCGACGTGCTGGCGGGGTTCGTGCTGGCGCGGGCCTCGGCCGGGCTGGCGGACGGCACGATCCGCGGGGACGTCGGGCACCTGGAGCAGATGCGGTCCTGGTTCGGCCGACCGCTGTGGGAGATGGAGCCGCCCGACGCCGACGCGTACTTCGGGAAGGTGCTGCGGGCATCGCCGAGCGGCACCCGGCTGGGGCGCTCTCAGGCGCTGACCACGTACTTCCTGTTCCTGGAGCTGCGGCACAAGGTTGAGATCCACCGGATGACCGGTCGGGTGATCGAGTGCCCGATCGACGAGATGAACCGGCCGCGCGGGTCGAAGGACGCGGCACTGCGGATTCCGCCGTCCGGGCCGGAGGTCAAGACGCTGTTCACCGGGTGGGGCGGCGAGCTGGCAACCTGCCGGAAGTTCGCCCCGACCGCCCGGAACTACACCGCCTCCAAACTGATGTCCCAGGTCGGGCTGCGGGTCAGCGAGGCGTGCAAGCTCGATCTGGCGGACATCAAGTGGGACCTGGGCCGCTTCGGCAAGCTCCACGTCCGCCACGGCAAGGGCGCCCGGGGCTCGGGCCCGCGCGAGCGGATGGTCCCCCTGATCAACGGCGCTGACCGCACGCTCCGCTGGTTTATCGAGGACGTCTGGGGCCAGTTCGACGACGACCACGCCCGCCCTGGCGCCCCGCTGTTCCCCTCCGAACGCAGATGCGCCGACGGCTCCTCGGGCCGGGTCGGCGACGATGCCCTGCGCGGCGGTCTCAAGGCCGCGGCCATGGCGCATCTGCCGGGCTGGGGCGACAAGCTCACCCCGCACGTTCTGCGGCACTTCTGCGCGTCCGAGCTCTACCTCGGCGGACTCGACCTGATCGCGATCCAGGAAGTCCTCGGACATTCCTGGATCGCCACGACCATGCGATACGTCCACGTCCAGCAGACCCGGGTCGAGGACGCCTGGGTGGCCGGGCAGCAGCGGGCCGCGAAGCGGCTGGAAGGACTTCTGCGGTGATGTGGAATCTGCGGCTGACCGCCGCGAACAAGGGGATCTGGAAAGCCTCCGAGCTCCAGCGGAGCCTGGCCGAGCACGGCCTGGTGATCTCGGCCGGGAAGATGTCCGGGCTGTGGTCCGGCCAGCCGGTCTCCCTCAAACTGGAGGACCTGGACGTTATCTGCGTCGTCCTCGGCTGCGAGATCGGCGACCTCCTGATCCCCGAGCCGGAGAAGGTGCACCGCCCCGGCCAGGAGGAGACGGCCCGGGCGGCTGTCGGCTCGGGGACCGTCGCGCCGAAGGTGATCCCCAAGCGCCGGGACGGCCGGTCGCTGCCCCCGGAGTGATCCGGTGGCACGCTTCCCGAAGGGCTACGTCAAGCCCACCAGTTCCTGCCCTGGCTGCCTGGCCTGGGGCGACTTCCGCGGCCGGCTCTGCCACACCTGCTACATGTTCGGCCGCGGGCACGACGCGGCGGAATGCACCGGCTGCCGTCGCGTCCAGCCGCTGAAGTGGAACTACTGCCGCTTGTGCTGGTGCCAGGCCCGACTCAGTGCGAAGACAGCCGACGGCCACCCCTCAGATGAGGCGGACGTGCGGGAGCGGCTCGCCGCCGTCCGGCACCACCAGCTGTTCTTCGTCCAGATGCACTACCGCAGGAGACCGACGACCACGGCCCGGCGGAAGGGAGGACGGCGTGAAGCCCCGCGCAAACCACCTCCCGCGCCGGCCTTGCGCCCAGACCCCGGCTGGCGGCAGCCGCCACTGTTCGAGCAGATACCCCGGAACTTCGGCCGACTCGACCCCGCCGACGCCGACCTGGCCAGCCCGTGGCTGGCCTGGGCGAAGTACCTCGCCCACCGATTCGCCGAGGCACGCGGCTGGGGACGCAACATACGCTTCGCCGTCAACCGGGGCCTGGCCGTCGTCCTCACCGGCCACGTCGACGGCGACGTCATCCGGCACACGGAGATCTTCTCCCCACTGCGGGCCCTGGACCTCCCCGTCGGCCACATCGTCACGGTCCTGGAGGAGATGGGGATCTTCGAGGACGACAGCGAACCGTCCTTCGAGCGCTGGCTCGTCGGCCGCCTGGAAGGGCTCGCGCCCGGCATCCGCTCGGAAACCGAGCGCTGGACCCGTGTCCTGCGCGACGGCGGCCCCCGCAGCCTCCCACGACGGGAAGGAACGGTCTGGCTCTCCCTCAACCAGGCCCGCCCGGCCCTGTTGGAGTGGTCGAACCGCTATGACCACCTGCGGGAAGTGACCCGCGACGATGTCCTCACCTACGTCAAGACACTGCACGGTCACCACCGGCGTGACCAGCTCGTCGCCCTGCGCTCGCTGTTTACCTGGGCCAAACGGCAGGGGCTGATCTTTCGCAACCCCACCAGCCGCATCAGGGTCGGGCAGAACGAGTACGGCGTGCTGCAACCACTCCTCCCCGAGCAGGTCGAGCGCTCCGTCGCGGCTGTCACCACTCCGGCGGCACGGCTCGTCCTCGCGCTCGCGGCGGTCCACGCCGCCCGGGTCGCCCAGATAGCTACCCTCATGCTCGACGACGTCGACCTCGGCAACCGCCGGCTGACCATCGCCGGACGCGCCCGCCCACTCGACGACCTCACCCTGAAGCTCCTGGCGGACTGGCTGGGCTACCGACGCCGCCGGTGGCCGAACACGGCGAATCTCCACCTGCTGATCAACAAAAAGACCGCCAACACGACCGACCGAGCCAGCAACCACTGGATCAGCGCTCCGCTGCGGGGACAGGACGCCACCCTGGAACGGCTCCGCGTCGACCGGCAGCTCGAAGAGGCCATGGTCCACGGCCCTGACCCGCTCCACCTCGCGGAGGTCTTCGGGCTCGACGAGAAGACCGCGATGCGCTACGCGGACTCTGCACGGGCCCTGCTGGAACAGGCCGCCGAGACTAGCCCCAGCGGGTTGACCACGAACCCACGGGCTCAGCCACCAGAATCAGGAAATCCACCCGTGGGTTCGCGGTGAAGAACCTTCAGTTTCCGTGAACCCACGGACCTCTCCGGGGGTGAGTAATTGCGGTACAGAAAGTGCCGCCGAGATTGATCATGGACCGGCGGGCGTCGGGGTGAGCGGGTCGTCCGGCCGCCGGATGCGAACTCGGCGGGGGCAGTGGATGTCGTCATGGTCCTGGAGATCGGCGGAGTCCGCGTGCGCCTGGGCGACGGCTTCGGGGTACGCCTCCTGCTTCTCGTGCTCGGCGAGCGCCCGGTAGATGCTCGCGACACTGGGGGCCTGCCCCCTGCGCTTGCCGGTGGGCAGGTCGGGCTGGATCTGCTCGACCGACTCGCCGTTCGCACGGCGGCGGAGCACGGTGTGCAGCATGTCCTCGGTGATGACGGGTGGCCGGCCGCCGTGCTCGCCCTTGCGGGCCGCCGCGTCGAGTCCTTCGAGAGTCGACTCCCGGATGTTCTCCCGCTCGGTCTCCGCCCATCGCCGCGAAGAACGCGAACAGCAGGCGGCCGGGCCCGCTGGGGTCGTACATCCCGGGTGGGGGTCCGGCGAGCATCTCCAGGACCAGGCCGTGGGCGGTGAGGTGGTCGGCGAGCGCGGTGAGTTCCGCGGCGTCGCGGCCCAGGCGCTTCATCTCGTACACGGTGAAGATGACCCGGCAGTGCGGGGCGTGGGCCTTGATCTGGCGAGCCAGCGCGAGCGCGGCCTCGAACTGGGGGCCGAACCCGGACGCGGGTGCTGATCTTCTCGGAGAACACCTTGTCGCGCGGGATGCCGTGCCCCGCGAGGGCGTCGAGCTGCGACTGGAGTTCCTGGGTGAGCGTCGAGCACCGGGCGTACCCGATGCGGTTGTCGGCACGGTCGGGGAGTCGGGCGCTAGGGCGAGCGGGACCGGGGTGCCGGGGCGCCATGGCCGGCCGGGCCCGCGGTCGGCGGGGGTGGGTACGCGTAGGAGCTTGGCGAGCCTGGGCACCTTGGTGAAGCGGCCGGTGTGGTAGCTGCCGGCGACCGCGCCGGAGCGTGAACGACAGGGCGAGCCGGGTTCGGGCCCGGCGCGCGGGCAGGGGTGATGCTCGACGTCGTCCGCGTCGCTCGGGGAGGCTTCTTGAGTCGCCGTTATGCCCCGGATGCTGTGACAAACCATTCTCAGAAGTACCCCGGACCCACCTTTGAGTGAGAGCGAGAGCTCTGCGAACCGGAACGGCGCTTCGCGCCCCCCGGGCCGCCACGTTTGATCTTGCTCGGGCAAAGGACCGTTTCTGAACCCGGTATCTGATGTGCGAGGGGCCCCGGGGTTGTCGTACCGTGGACAAGTTCCTGCGCCGGTGCTTTCGGCGGCAGCGACCGGACTTCCCGTTCCATCCGTGTTGATCTTGAGGTGACTTCCTATAGCCCAGACCGTGTAGTCGTCCGTGTTCCCCGCGTGCTGGTGTGTCGCACGCGTCCGGGGGCGGACGTCGCGCTGGTCTGAGTTGCGTCACCCTCCCCCGCCATTTTCTGTCTTTTCCGGGTGCAGCTCTGCCATCTGCCCCGGGCTTTGGTGCTTTCCGGCCTCGGTACGGCTGTCGGCAGGGCTCCCCGATTCCTTTGGATCAGGAGCTTTCCCGTCGTGTCTTCCCCCGCGCTCGACAACGAGCCAGAGCACACCACCCAGCCCTCGAACCGCCCAGCACCCCACCATCCGAAAATGGCCCTGGCCTCCCGGATCGCCCTCCTGGTGCTGCTGACCGCCGAGCTCATGGACATCCTCGATCAGTCTGTCGTGCTGACCGCACTGCCCGCGATCCAGGAGTCGACCGGCGCTGGACCGGCCGCGTTGCAGTGGCTGACCACCGGCTACTCGCTGCCCGTCGCCATCGGACTGATCACCGGCGGGCGCCTCGGCGACCTCTACGGCCGACGCAGGCTTCTCCTCCTCGGCACCGTCGTGTTCACCACGGCCTCCTTGCTGTGCGGCCTCGCCGCCGGGCCGGGCATGCTGATCGGAGCCCGCGTGCTCCAGGGTGTGGGCGTGGCGCTGATGATCCCGCAGGTCCTGGCCACCCTCCACGTCACCTTCGAGGGCCAGAACCGCAGCAAAGCCTTCGGCCTCTACGGGGCGGTCCTCTCGATCGCCAACGTCCTGGGCCCGGTGATGGGCGGCCTGCTGACCGAGGCCGACCTGTTCGGGTTGTCCTGGCGGCCGATCTTCCTGATCAACCTACCCGTCGGCCTCTCCGTGATCCTGCTGGGACACAGGTTCATCCCTGAGTCGACCGAGAAGACGGCCAACCGGCCCGACCTCACCGGCATGGCGCTGTCCGCACTGACCATTCTCCTGATCATCTTCCCGCTCAGCGAGGGACACCTCCACCACTGGCCACTGTGGTGCTTCGCCCTGCTCGCCGCAGGCCTCCTCACACTGGTTGTCTTCCTGCGCCACCAGCAGCGCAAGCAGGACGACGCACCTCTCGTGCTTCTGTCTCTCTTCCAGGGGCGGCAGTTCTCCGGCGGCACGGCCGCGCAGCTGATGCACGGCCTGCTGTGTGGGCTGTTCTTCATGACCTGGACCCTCTACCTCCAGCGCAGCCTGGGCATGAGCCCCTTCCACGCAGCCCTGGCCTTCGTCCTGCTCTCCATCGGAGAGCTGGCCGGAGCGACGATCGCCGCGAAGAGCGCCGGGAGCTTCGCCCGCCGCCTTCCGCAGACCGGAGTCCTCATCACGATCGCCGCGATGGCGGGCTACGGCTTCCAGATCGCCGCAGGCCAGGCGGGCCCGACCTTGCTGGGGATGACCGCCCCGGTGGTACTGATCGGGTTCGGCCTCGGCATGGTCAGCGGCCCGCTCGCCGACATGTCCCTCGCCAAGGTCCCGCACGAAAGCGCCGGGGCCGCGTCGGGCCTGTTCAACACCGCCATGCACCTGGGCATCGCGCTGGGCACCGCGCTGACCGCCCTGGTGTTCTTCGCGACCACCGACGGCGCACCGGATGCCGGGCTCAACCGTGATGCGTTCCTCACCGTGCTGTGGTGGGTCGCCAGCCTTCTCGCTCTGATGTGGGCGCTGATGTTCTGCCTGCCCAAGCACGCGAACAGTAAGGCCGACTGAGCCACTCCCAGGCTCCGGCCAGCAGTCGGTCGGGGCCTGGGCATTCAGTCTTCCTCGACCTCCCTGTCCTCGGCGGCATCAGGATCCCGGAAGGGGCGCAGGCCCCGGCCCGGTCCGCTGGCGGTGATGTTGAACAGGTAGCGGCCCAGGAAGTTGATGTGCCGGTCCTTGAGCGGGGAGAGGCGGGCGGCGTCCTCGTCCTCGATGTCGTGACCCTCCGCGAGGAGGGCGGCGACGGCCGCGTCCAGGTAGCAAGTGTTCCACAGCACGGCCGCGTTGAGGACCAGGCCCAGGGTGGCGAGCTGGTCCTCCTGGCCCCCGCGGTACGCCTGGCGGATCTGGCCCCGGCCGCCGTGGCAGATCGCGCGGGCGAGCCGGTGGCGGGACTCCTGCACGGTGAGCTGCCGGTTCATCAGGCGCCGGTAAGCGTCATCGACCGGGGCAAGCAGGGCGAGCAGGTGCATGGTCTTGTCGATCCGCCCATACTCGGCGAACGCCGCCCCCAGCAAGGTCGGGTGCCCCTCGCGGCCGAACATCCGCAGCAGGTCGTACGCGCGCACCCGGTTGGCGATAAGCGATCCGGCGACGCGCAGCATGTTCGGCCAGTGCGTGACGATCTTCTTCAGGTTGACCTTGTTGCAGGCCACCCCGTTCAGCGGCCCGCACCCGGCAGTCGGCTCCCCGCCGTCGTCGGGCAGATCGGCCCGCCAGAACCGCTGATCCGCCAGGTCACGAAAGCGCGGGGCGAAGCGGAAGCCGAGCATCTTGTACAGGCCGAACGCCATGTCGGAGTAGGAGGCGTTGTCCGTGGCCACCATCTCCGGCTTCACCCCGCCGTCCAGGTTCAGCAGGGTGTCCAGGGTGTAGAGGCTGTCGCGCGGGGTGCCGCGTAGATCATCGCGCCGATCCCGGCGACCTGGTCGTTGACCGCGTTGAGCCAGGTCACGCCGCGTTTGTAACCGCAGTACTTGGGCGAAGGCCCGGTGTTGATGCTCCGGACGGGGACGACGAAGCGCAGGCCGTCGACGGAGGCGGGCAGCCCGCCGCCCCACATCTGGGCCGGCGCTGCTGCGCCGACTGCGAGGCTGCCCGGCCCCAGCAGTGGGCGGACCAAATACGTGCCTGCTACGAGACCTGACCCCGGCCGTGCGAATGCTGCACCTCGGCCACATGAGCCCACCAGCCCCGGAATCGCACTGCCACCGACTCCACCGTCATCAAGCACACTCCCGTGCACGATTCCCCCGACAATCCATGCCTGCTGAGCGCACCGCGTCACCGACGCCCTTCAACACGGACAGCAACCCCCGCCCCCGGCCGCCGACCGGGGGCTTCGTGCTTCCTGGAGGAGTTCGCCGTGCCCACGTACGAGGCCCTGCCCCGCTTCACCACCGACCTGGACCACCTCACCCCCGAACAGCGCCGCACCTTCCGCAGCGTCGTCACCCCGCGCCAGCGTCCCCGACCTTCGCACCGGCCGCTTCCGCGCCAGCCTCCGCATCAAGCGCGTCCGTCGCACGCCGGGCGTCTACGAGCTCACCTGGTCCGGGGCCGGCGTGCCACCTGGTCGTGCGGGACGGAGCGGTACAGGGCGCGCAGCACATCGTCTGGCGGCGCATCGGCGGGCACAACATCCTCACCGGCCCATAACGTGTCCGACGTCGCGGATCGCATCGTCGCCCGGTCACCGCGCTGCACGTGTGCCGAAGATGCGCCGTGCACCGGCTCGTTCGCGCTGGAGGCTGTGAGCGGACAGCGACACCTCCTGCCTCGCGGACAGCCCTGTCCCCGTCGGCGGACAGTTCGTTGGCTGCGCCGATCGGGGTGGGGCCGGTAACGGGTGGGCCGCAGCCGAACAGTCCCTGCCGGTAGATCTTGGTCCGTGTGCCAGGCGTCAGGTGCGGGATGCCCGGCGCCCGGCTTCGGTGCTGGCAAAGATGTTCGGCTTCTCCTCCAGCGAGGCGCCACGGCGGACTGCGTTGATCCATTCGGCTGTGGTGGCGACCGCGGCGAACCGGGACTGCATGACGACCAGGACGGCACGGTGGAGTTCTTCGGCCGTCACCGTGCCGGCGCGGTTGGACATGGCCAGGGTGCCGGTGGCGTCAGAGAGGAACTCGACCGTGTAGCCGCGATGAGCGGCGTCGCGGGCGGTGGACTCGTCGCAGTTCTGGGTCATGTACCCGGCGATGGTGAGGGTTTCTATGCCGCGGGCGGTGAGCCATTCTCCCAGGTCGGTACCTGCGAAGGAGGACGGCAGCGCCTTCTCGACCAGGTGATCGTAGGTGCGGGAGGTGACGGTCTCGTGGAGGGCGAAGCCGTGGCTGCCACGGGCGAAGATCGGCGAGGTATCAGGGGCGGCCTGCTGGACTGCGATCACCGGGATACCGGACGCAGAGGCGGCGTCCATGGCGGCGGCGATGTTGGCCAGGCTCTCATCCAGCGGCGGGTAGGCGATCGGCAGGTTCCCCGTGACGTACTCGTTCTGAACGTCGATGACAATGAGGGCTCGTTTCATGATCTTTTCCCTTTCCGGCCCAGGCAGCACTGTGGGACGGATCAGCGCAACCGGGCGAGGCAGATGATCTTGCACGGAGCACCCTATGCCGGAATCTCAGACGATCAGCGACGGGGCATCGGAGAGTGCGAGGGAGCCGAGGAGTCGTCGCGGTCAGTCAGGCAGGCAGTCAGGCAGGCAGGCAGGCAGGCACACGGAACCCTCCGTCAAGGGCATCCGCACTGAGTGCCAGGCACTGAACGGCCGGACCTTCACAGAGCCTTATGAGCCCGTACCTTCGGCTTGCCGGATTCGCAACCGGTGAGTCCGCCATCGGGTGTCCGCCGGCGGGGCGGGGGCTTCCGCGAGGCAGGAGGTGTCGCTGTCCGCTCACGGAGGCTCTCGGACCTGCTCCTCATGGCCCGTGCGGCCGACTCTTGCCGTGACCACAGCGCAGCCGCGTCGCGCCCTCGGCCGAGGACTCCGTACCCTCATCGCCTCCGCCCCACCCCCGAACCGGCCGTCGGCGAGCAGGTGATGGATCTCTCCGCTGGTGGTGCCGCGCCGGCTGTCGAGGAGCACGCCGATGCCACGGCGAAGGCGGCCTGCCGTCTCGCCGAGGATGTGCACCCCACGGGCTGGAGCACCGTTGCTGTGGAGGACGCCGTGGACGCGATCGACACCCTCGTGGAAGCGCTCTCCACCCTGGACCCGCACTCCGCACGGCTCCTCGCCTCCATCCCGGAAGCAACCGCAGCGCTGCTCGAGCATCTCGCGCACAGCCAGTGCGGTAGCCAGGCAGCCGTGGCCGCTGACGTCCCCGCTGAACGACGGCGACGCCGGCTCGGACCCGGCCGACAGCACCACGACCGGAGGGGATGACCCGCGTCCGCACATGGCCCGTGGCCCGTGGCCCGTGGCCCGGCTCCACCTGTCGGTTGCGGGGCCGGCTCAGCGAGCCCTGGCCCGATTCCCTCGCCGGCGCCCTCTCAGCGAGACGCTCATTACCTGGGCGCATTACCTGAGCGTCCATCACGCTGATGCCCCGCCGTCTCACCCGCAGACCGGCCCGGAAGACGGCGCCGGTCGTCCCCGCCGTCCTCGCCGGCCGCGGCCTGACCAGCGTCCCTCTCATCGTCGTCACAGCGACGACCCCCTACTCTCCTGAGTGTCGGGGCCTTCACCCTAATCGCCAAAACGCCAAACCATTGCGACCCCGCGTCCAGGGAGGGCCAGGGGGCCGCACCATGGGGCGGGCTCCCTGGTCGCCGGGGAACCCGTGCCCAAGACCCGAGGCCCCTGGCCTCAGGTCCCGCGATCACTCAAGCGAGTCACGGTGTCTTTGACACGCCCCTCGAAAGCGGAAAGCAGCCACTGAGGTCTCGCGCGTCGCCCGCAGACAGTGTTCCGCCAAGGCGCACGACGGACCGGTGGACGCGAATCCTGCTGGGCGTGCGCCGCTCCGGAGCGCGTGAACGTGCAGATGGTGCGTGACGCTCTGGGCTGGTTTGGGTGGGCCGCTGGCCAGAGGGCTGGCAGGGGGATGGGTTGCGCACGCCTCTGGTGCAACGGGTGAGGTCAGGAGGGAGTGAGGGTGTCGAGTTGTGCGGCGAGGTCAGGGTGGGCGGTGGTCAGGTGGGGGCGGGTGGCAGTCAGGGGGTTGACAAGGGCGGCGGGGTCGTCCTCGGCGAGGGCGGCGTGGAGCCGGCTGATCGGTTGGCGTGCCGCTGCGGGGAGGTCGGTGAGTGCGGTGATCTGGCCTGCGAGGCGGCGTAGGTCGGCGGCGTTGTGGCGGGCCCAGGTGGCGGTGGTGCGTTCGGCGGCGCGGCGTTCGCGGGTGGCCGTCACGCGTTGCTCGCCGGTGGTGCCGGCGGGGCCGGGGCGGCCGCGCAGGTAGCGGCGTTCGGCGGCCTGTCGGCTGGCGACGCCGAGGGGGTGGGCGAGGTCGGCCCAGCTGGCGCCCGCGTCGCGGGCCGTTTCGATCAGGCCGGTTTCCCATCCGGCGAGCTGCTCGCGGACCTGCCGCAGCAGCAACAGGGAGGCCAGGGCCTGCTCCGGGCCGGCGTCGCGCGCGTCGGCGGTGTCGGGGGTTTCGTTCCGGGCGGCGTGCAGGGCTTCGTCTATGGCGCGCAGGGCGGCCGCGGCGGCGAGGAACGACGCCGGGCTCGTTGCGTCGGCGCTGGACGATCGCGGCTGGTCGGCCGGGGTCATGGGCACCTCCTACCAGGGATGTCATCGTTTGGACGACCACCATGTTTGTCATCCACTGGATGACATGTTACAACGGTTTCAGTGAGGCGCATTGGCAGCGACTGCCCGAACCTCTGGAGGTGTTTTTCCATGTTGATGCGCACTGACCCCTTCCGTGAGCTCGACCGGCTGGCCCAGCAGCTGATGGGCACGGGCACCTGGTCGAAGCCGTCCGCGATGGCGATGGACGCCTACCGCGAGGGCGACGAGTACGTGGTGGCCTTCGATCTCCCCGGTGTCAGCGCGGACGCGATCGACATCGACGTCGAGCGGAACATGCTGACCGTCAAGGCCGAGCGCCGGCCGGTGGCGAAGGCCGACGACGTGCAGATGGAGCTGTCGGAACGGCCGCTGGGTGTCTTCTCCCGCCAGATCGTGCTCGCCGACACCCTCGACACCGAGCACATCAAGGCCGACTACGACGCGGGCGTGCTCACCCTGCGCATCCCGATCGCCGAGCGCGCCAAGCCCCGCAAGATCTCCATCGGCAGCGGATCCGGCCGCAAGGAGATCTCCGGCTGAGCCGGACGGACAAGGGCTGAACAGCGCGGAGGACGGGTACCTGATCTCCTCCTCACCCGTCCTCCGCGCCCCGGGGAACCGAGGAAGGATGGCGGTCGCCATGACTCTGCGACGCGAAGCGTTCCTCGAGCAGGTGAAGGAACGCGGCGAGTACCGCACCCTGCAGGAGGCCGAGCGCGCGGCCCGCGTGGTGCTCGCCCTGCTGGGCGCCCACTTGGTCGGCCAGGTACGCGCCCAGCTCGCGGCACGCCTGCCGGAAGCCTTCGCCCTGATCCTGCTCAATCCGCTGCAAAGCGCCGAGCCGCTGTCTCCGCAGCGGTTCGTGCGCGCAACCGCGGCCTGGATCGAAGGGGCCACCGAACAGACCGCGGCCTGGGACGTCAGCGCCGTCCTGTCCACGGCCGCCGACGCCGCCGGAGTCGAACTCCTCGAAGAGATCCTGTTCCAGCTCCCGCCGGCTACGACCTCCTCTTCGGCCGCCCCCAGCCCACCTGACCACCCCCGGTGGCCGTACACCGGCCACCACGACCCTGGTGACAGAAAGGCAACCACCACAGTGATGCCCGACCAGAGCGCACCGCTCCAGCAGCCCTACGGCAGGGCCTACGAGCACATGCTGGAAAAGGTCCGCTACGAAGGCGCCTACCCCACCCGCGAGAAGGCCGAAGAAGCCGTCCGCCTCGTCCTTTCGGGACTGGGACGCCAGCTGACCGGCGACGAACGCGTCGAACTGGCCGCCCGCCTCCCCGTCGAAGCCGCACGTATCCTCACCGCCCAGATCCCCGACACCCAGCCGCTGGGCGGCTGGGCCTTCATCAAAGACCTCGCCGCCCGCACCGGTGCCTCCCTGGGCACCACCCGCTGGGACACCGGATCCGTCTTCACCGCCGTCGCCGCCTACGCCGGCCCCGACCTCATCACTCGCATCCTGCGCCAGCTCCCCTCCGGCTACGCGCTCCTGTTCGGCCGCGCCGAACTCACCCAAGCCGCGTAGGCGGGCCGCACCTTTCCGGCGCCACAGCATGACCGAGGCGAGCCGCTTGTCCATCTCCAGCCGGAACATTCCGGCTGTCTCCTTCCCGCTGGGACACAGGCTCGCCCGGTCTGCGGGTTCACTCGGTCTGCGGGTTCACTCGGTCCGCGGGCTCAGTCGGTCCGCGGGCTCAGTCGTCGAAGACGATGTCCTTGATGTCGTGGGTCCAGCGGACCTTGCTGTCGTTGACCTCGATAATGAGGTCGAGGCCGGTGCTGGTGTGCCCGGTGGAAAGGATGGTGAACGTGTCGGCCTTGCGACGCAGGAACACCACGAAACCGCCGAGGTCGGGGTCTCCGTCGTTCAGCAGCACGTACTCGCCGAGCCGCCGGTAGAACTTGGGCAGGATGACGTCCTTGCTGACCTCCGGAGGGCCCACGACCACCGTCGGCTCCTGAGTCTTGTCGAGCGGCCACAGACCCTCGCCGTCGGCCTGAGCCTTGCGCGCGGTCGCGGTCATGTCGTTGCGCAGGTCGGGGAAGAGAGACCGGTAGAAGGTCGGGTAGACGTGGCCCTTGGCGAGCAGCTTGTGGTTGACAGTCTCGTGCAGCATGGCCGGCGTGAAGAAGACGTTGCCGTCGGCATCGGCGTCGGGTCCTGCTCCGGGCCCGGTGAAGGCGATGCAGCGGCCGAGCCGGTCACCGCCGCGGGTCAGGACGTATCCGCGGACGGCGGCGGGGTTGGTGGGGGGCTTGACCTCCCCGCTCGGAGTGCGCTGTACGGGGTCGAACCCGAGGAGGCGCAGCAGTTCGGCGGCCGCCCCTTCGGCCTGCGCCTTGGGTTGGTGCAGCACGCCCCCACCGACGGAGGGGGGATCGTAGTGCGTCTCCAGGGCGTCGATGCCCTCCAGGCGCAGATTGGCTCCGCCGGGGCCGCGGATCTGAATGGGAACCGGGCCGGGGATCGTGTCCCACACCGCCGGGTCGTCGGGGTAGAACCGGACCGTGTCCCCGTCGGGGTTCGTCTTTACGATCCGGAATTCGCCTTGGATGCGGGTGTACGGCATGAGGGCCTCCTCACGGACGCCTGGTAGCGGCCAGAAATGCGCGGACCGACGCCGCACGGCCACTCCTCACTATGCGTCCGCGGCACCCGGGGGTCCTGTTGGCGGTTCAACGTCTGCGAAGGGAGACGTTGAACCGCCACCCGGGCGCTCAAGGGGTTCTCGCCGCCCGCAGCACTCCGCGGCCGGCAGGCGGTCCAGGCTGTAGAGCTCGCCAGAGCGGCCGGTCGCCGCTGTGGTTGAGCACGATGGCGCCGACGACGGCGTGCGGGGCCTTCTGTACGCCCCGTACGTCACCGAGCTGGGCCGCCGCCTCGCTGGGGACGGTGGGAGTCCCTTTCCCCGGGCCAGAAGGCGGGAACCGGTCCCACGCAGGGATCCGGGCCCTCGTCGAGCAGGCCATCGCCGCCTTCACAGGTCCTGGCGACTCCTCCGCAAAGTACGGTGCTCGACCGCCCGCTCACCGAACTCGTCCAGGCCGCCCCGACTCTTCATCTGATCAGCTCAGAGAAAGGATGGAAAAGGCTCACACTCTGCACCCTGGTGGACACAGCCCCTCGCGTTCGGTGAAGCCCCCACACACGGCACTTCGCGACATCGACCACCGGCCGCAGCTGCCATGGCCGTTGCCCAGCCACCGCCAGTGATGGCGCTCGTTGACATCCCCACGTCGTGATCAGGGATTACGCAGACCTGCTCGCCTTGTTTCCTTACCCGGGGCAGGCTGAGGCCAGCTGTCCGGAACCGCTACGTCCTACGGATCTCCGGTCCAGTGCATGTGCCGGGGAGCGGGAGCCTGCGTCAGAAGACCACAGCGATCTTTCCTGCCAGGCCGCCTTGGAGAAAGCGAGCATGTGCGGCGTGCATCTCTTGGAGGCCAAAGGTGGAGTGCACGCGCAGCTGCAGGGAGCCGTCGTCGACGAGCTTGGTCAGCTCGCTCAGCCCCGCACCGTCCTCGCGCACCTGGTTGACGGTAGTACGCACACCGCGGGAGGACAGGTCGGGGACCGGACCGGCTTGGGTGGCGATCGACGTATACCGGCCGCCGTCGGCCACTGCCTCGGTCACGAATGCCCCGAAGGTGTCGAAGACCGCGTCATAGTGACGGTCTTGCAGAGCGTTACGGTCGGTGGTGACGAGATCGGCGCCGTGGTCGCGGGCGAAGGCGACCTGCACATCCCGGGAGACCAGCGCATCGACCTTGGCGCCGCGGGCACGGGCGATCTGCAACGCCAACCCGCCAACGGCCCCCGCGGCACCGGTGATCAACAGCCGTTCGCCGGCTTTGACCGCCAGCCAGTCCAGCGTCTGCAAGGCCGTCAGCCCGGGAAGCGGCAACGTGGCGGCCTCGGCCAGACTGACGGACCGCGGAGCGGCGGCGACTGCCTGTGCGGGGAGTACGACCAGATCGGCCCAGGTCCCTCGGCCGGAGCCGAGTTGGTGCGACATGGCGATGACGCGTTCACCGGCGCGCAGCCCGGTGCTGCCGCCGTCGACGACGATGCCGGCCAGGTCCCAGCCGAGCGTCATCGGCAGTGGCGGCGTTCCTTCACCGATGGCTCCCTCCCGTGTCTTGTCGTCGACGGGATTGATGCTGGTCGCAACGGTCCGGATCAGCACCTCTCCCGGACCGGGCTCGGGCTCGGGAGCGTCGATGACGCCGAGGACGTCATAGGTACCGAAGCGATCGATCTGTATGGCGCGCACGAAAGGCCCTTCACGCGTTGGGGGCTGACAGCAGGGCCCAACACTGGTGGTGATCAAGGAATTCCCGACGTGGCGCAGGCTCACCTGCCGGATCAGTAGGCGGCTACCTTCGTTGTTGCCCACGGCAACCGAGCGATGCCTCAAGAGCGCCCTTTGCTCAAGGCTCTGACCGCGATTGCGTGAAGGTCATAGTCGGGTGAGGATCCGGGCCCGGAGGAGGCCCAGCCATAACTTGCTCTCTTGAGCGTTTCACCCGATTGACGTGGCCTTCGACCACACCCGAGCTCCAGGGCAGGGTGAGGCCGGCGGTAACGGCGTCGAGGTCGCGGCGGAGGAAACCGACGAAGCCGCTCATGGGCTTCGGGGCGTTCTACTCGGCCTGGCGGATCCACTCCAGCAGTAAGTGTCCGCGCTGGTGACGGACGAGGTCGGCGAAGGTGCGGGCGAGGTCGCAGGCTCGGGCGATGTCCGGGCAGGCGAGGCGGACCTGAAGCAGCCTCTCCTCCTGACTCTCGGTGAGGGCATCACAGGGCCGCATGATCCATGAGGTGATCTTGCGGGGGCTGGGAATGTCGGCCCGGATCGGTTCGGCGGTGCCTTCCCGCAGGGCGGCGAGGTGCCGACGGACAACGATGCGGCTTCCGCGGTAACCGCGTTCTTGGATCTCCAGGGCTATTCAGGGCTGCTCCGACGCCGTGACCACACCAGCCATTCGGTAGATCTTTTCACTTGCCAACATACCTCCCCACAACTGATCATGATCTCCGAGCAGCAAGGAGGTCAGGATGGGGCTCATGCTCTGCCCTGCAGACGAAGAAGCAGCCAGCCCAGATATCTCGTGGTCGTACTACGGGTTCAACCTATTCAGGGAGTGGCTGGCGCAAACGGAGGGGCTCCTCCCCCGCGAGATGGTTGGCTTCGGCGGAAACCGTCCGTGGAGCAGTGTCACGACCACGCTGACATCGCTGCTTGACCACCCGGACGACGACGGCGACCTCTCAGCCGCTCAGTGCGCGGCCATGCTGCCCTGACTGGAAGAAATCATCGATGGGCGGCCGCACACCGCCGGCGACCCCATTCTTCAACGACGCATCGAGGATCTCCGCCAGCTGATCGGCCTCATGAAGTACTGCGTGGACGAGGGTGTCCCGCTCGTTTTCTGCTGACGACCCGGTCATGGACCTATGACCGCGGCCGCGGCTTTGCATGGCAAACGGCCCCGGTTCAGCCACTCTCTCAGGTGGTAGACCGGGGCCGTTACCCTTTCCGGATGAATACCAGCTTTACTCAGTGCCCGGTTCGGGACGGGCACTAGCCCGGCCGCCGAGGCCAGGTGGCCGACGTCCGCGGCCGACTTCGAG
>NZ_JANIID010000063.1:0-25238 GCF_024519335.1 Streptomyces telluris | reverse complement strand
GATCCGCCCCAGCCGCTCCGGGTCCGTCAGGATGTCCAGGGCGGTGACCCTGCCGCCCTGGATCGTGAAGGACATGACCGACATCGGCCGGCCGTCCGCCGTTACGGCGAGCACGCCGGGGGTGCCGTTGATGAGCACCGGGAGGGCCGCTTCGGCGAAGCGGGCGAACGTGATGGCCTGGGAGGCGACTTCGGTCGCGCCGCGGCGCAGGGCGCTCGGGAGCAGCGTGCCGCCGTCCGAGCGGGCCACGATGTCCGGGTCGAGGACGGCGACGAGGGCGTCGAAGTCGCCGCCGCGCGCGGCGGCGAGGAAGGCGTCGACGACGCGGCGCCGGGCGGCCAGGTCGGTGTCGGGCGCCGGGGCCTGCCCCTGGACGCGGCGGCGGGCGCGGCTGGCGAGCTGCCGGGTCGTGGCGGGGGTGCGGTCGATGATGCCGGCGATGTCGTCGAAGGGCACGTGGAACATGTCGTGCAGGACGAAGGCGAGCCGTTCCGCGGGGGCGAGGGTCTGCAGGACGATCATCAGGGCGATGCCGACCGAGTCGGCCAGGAGGATCTCCTGTTCCGGGTCGATGCGGTCCGCTCCGCTGATGACCGGGTCGGGAAGGCGGACGACCTGCCCGTCCTGGTCGTGGAGCGGCTCCTCGTGCCGCGTGGCGCGCGAGCGCAGCATGTCCAGGCACACCCGCCCGGTGACGGTGGTCAGCCAGCCGCCCAGGTTTCCGACCTCGCCGACGTCGGAGCGGTTCAGCTTGAACCACGTCTCCTGGACCGCGTCCTCGGCCTCGGCGAGCGAGCCGAGCATCCGGTAGGCCACCGCCTTCAGGTGCGGCCGGAACTCCTCGAACCGCTCCGCAAGAAAATCTTTTTCGCTCACCTGTCACATCCCCCTGTTCCGATCCGTCAGTGAAGTGACGGCCGACAACCGCGCCCGCGGCCGGGGAGGACGCCCCGGCCACCATGACACAACAGAGGATTTGATCATGACCGCTCGGATGAAGAACCCCGCGAAGGTCCTGCCCGACACCATGACGGGCATCCAGCATCTCTTCAAGGCCGTGCACAAGGGCGGCGTGCCGCAGGAGATCCTGGAGCTGGTCCACCTGCGGGTCAGCCAGATCAACGGCTGCAGCGCCTGCGTGTACGGCGGTGTGGCGAGCGCGAAGAAGGCGGGGGTCGGCGACGACCGGCTGCACGCGGTCGCGGCCTGGCACGAGGCCCCGTTCTTCTCCGACGCCGAGCGGGCCGCGCTGGCCCTGGCCGAGGTCTCCACGCGGCTGGCCGACCACACCGGCAAGGCGGTTCCGGACGACATCTGGGACGCGGCCGCCGACCACTTCACCGAGGAGCAGCTCGCCGCGATCATCCTCATGATCGCCACGACCAACTTCTTCAACCGCCTCAACACCACCGTCGAGGAGCCGGCCGGGACGACCTGGTAGACCCGCCGGCGGCAGGCCCCGCCCCCGACTCCTGCTACCCCCGCTACTCCTGCACCGCCTCGACGTCAACAGTGACGTCGACCATGTCGCTGACGACGACACCACCGCGGTCGACCACGTCGTTCCAGCTCACCCCGAAGTCCTGGCGGTTGATCCTGGTGGTGGCCGTGAAGCCGGCCCTGCGCCTGGGGCCGGCGTCGCGTCCGTCCTCCCACCAGGGGGTGTCCCACTGCCCCAGGTAGGTGACGTCGAACGTCACGGGGCGGGTCACCCCTCGGATGGTGAGTTCTCCGGAGACCTCGAATTCGGTCGCGCTCGCCTGGTGGACGCCCGTCCCGGTGAAGGTCCATTCCGGGTGGTTCTCGCAGTCGAAGAAGTCCGCGCTGCGGAGGTGGGCGTCGCGCTGTTCCTGGCCCGTGTACACGCCGTTCGCGTCGATGACCGCTTCCACGCGGGCGTTCTCGGGGTCGTCGGGGTCGACTTCCAGCGAACCGCGCACGTTCTTCAACTGCCCGCGCACGTAGGTGACCATCATGTGCCTGGCGCGGAATTCGGCGCCGGTGTGGCCGGGCTCGAAGAACCATCTGGTACTGCCCATGGCACCTCCCGGGAAGACCCCGCCCTCATGCGGTCCCCACCCCCGGACGGCCCTTTCCGCCCCTTCCGCCAGGATAGGGCGCCATGGAATTCTCCGCGCCCGCGTGCGTCCTGGGCAGCTCCGGCCTCTGCGCACCCCACACCGACCGTGGCCACGACCCCGACGCCTTCGTCGAGATCGGCTCTCTGACGAAGGCGCTGACCGGCACGCTGCTGATGCAGCTCACGGCCCGGGGCACGGTCTCCCTGGACGATCCCGTGGAGCGGTGGCTGAAGACGCCTACAGGTACGGGCATCACGCTGCGGCACCTGCAGGAGCACACCTCGGGGCTGCCCCGCCTGCCCCCTCCGCTGCCCGGCACGACCCGCTCGGACCCGTACCGCCCCTTCACCGACCAGGCGCTGCGCGAACTCCTCGCGGCGGGCCTGGGCCCCCTCGCCACGGCCCCTCCCGGGGAGAAGGAGGAGTACTCCAATCTCGGTTACGCCGTGCTCGGCGCCGCGCTGTCGGCAGCGGCGGGCGGCCCGTACGCCGACCTGCTGGCCGCGCACGTGCTCGATCCGCTCGGCGTGCGCGGCGACGTCACGCACCTGCCGCCGCCCGGCCGGAGCCTGGTCCCGACCGGCCTCTTCGGCCGCCGGCTGCGGCCGTGGACGATGACCGGCGCGATACTCCCGGCGGGCGGCATGTGGGCGACCCCGCGGGCGGCGGCCCGCATCCTCACCGGCCTGGTGGTCGAGCGCGTGCTGGGCGAGCCGGCCCCGGCGTGGCGGCGGGCGGGTGAACTCGTCTGGCACAACGGCGCCACCCGCCACTCCTCCGTCTTCGCCGGCGCCTTCCCGGACGGCCGCTGGATCCTCGTCCACCGCCTCGGCGGCGCCGCGGACGCGACGGACCGCATGGCCGTCGATCACCTGCGGGGTACGAAGTGCAGCAGCAGCCGCAGCAGTGGCGGCCGGTGAACGGCCCCGCCGCTGCTCCTACTCCTCCACCACCAGTGCCGGCGTCGACCGCGTCAGCACCTCGCCGCGGAAGAACGCCGGGCTGCGCCGCCGCATCAGTTCCATGAGGACCGCGCCGACCAGCAGCAGGCCCACCCCGATCACGAAGACCGAGCCCACGCCCAGGACGGAGCTGCCGCTGCCGTACGACGGGTCCCGCATGTCGTACAGCGTCTTGCAGAAGACGGCGGCGAGGAGCAGGCCGCCCAGGACCGGGAAGACGCCTTTGAAGAGAGCGTCGCGCGCCGAGCGGCCCAGGTCCCCGCGGAAGTACCAGGCGCAGGCGAACGCCGTGATCGAGTAGTAGAAGCAGATCATCAGGCCCAGCGCGTAGATCGTGTCGATGAGGACGTTCTCGCTGAGGAAGCTCATGGCGGCGTAGAAGACGCCGGTGGCGATGCCCGCCGCGACGGTCGCGCGGCCGGGCGACTTGAAGCGCGGGTGGATGCGGGCGAAGGACGGGGGCAGGGCCTCGTAGGCGCTCATGGCCAGGACCGTGCGGGCGACGGGCAGGAACGTCGTCTGGAGGCTGGCGGCCGCCGAGGCCAGGACCGCGACGAACAGCAGCACTCCCAGCGCCGTGCCCATGACGGGGTCGGCGAGCGCGGCGAAGACGTTGCCGGCGGTGTCGGGGTTGCCGAGGCCGGTGCCCTCCTCGCCGACGCCCGCGAACATCTGGGCGGCGATGGCGGTGACCAGGTACGAGCCGACGAGAACGGCCATGGCGAGGAGCGCGGCACGGCCGGGGGTCTTCGCGCTGCCCTCCGTCTCCTCGTTGACGGTCAGGCACGCGTCCCAGCCCCAGAACATGAAGATCGAGAGCGAGAGCCCGGCGGTGAAGGCCGCGAAGGACTGGACGGCGAAGGGGTCGAGCCAGGTCCAGGAGAAGTCGATGGAGGCGGGCAGGTCGCCCGAGCGGGCCTTGACCAGGGCCGTCACCGCGAAGACGGCCAGGACGGCGAGTTGCAGGGCGACCAGGGCGTACTGCACGCCCTTCGTCGCGGTCATGCCGCGGTAGCTGATCGCCGTCGCCACGGCGATGAAGGCGAGGCAGGTCGCGACGTGTACGGGGCGGTTGCCGTCGAGGGCGGCCACCGCGTCGCTGCCGGTGATCTCGCCGAGCAGGAGGTAGAAGAACGACGTGGCCACGCCCGCCAGGTTCGACAGCACGATGATCGTGGCGATCACCAGGCCCCAGCCGCACATCCAGCCGACGCGCGGCCCGAACGCCTGCACCGTCCATGTGAAGGACGTGCCGCAGTCGGGCACTGCCTTGTTCAGCTCGCGGTAGGCGAAGGCGACCAGCAGCATCGGCAGGAACCCGGCCAGGAAGACGGCGGGCATCTGCACGCCGACCTGGCCGACGGTCGGGCCGAGGGTGGAGGTCAGGCAGTAGACGGGGGCGACGGTGGAGATCCCGATGACGGCGCTGCCGAGCAGGCCTACGGAGTTGCCGCCGAGGCCCTTGCTCCTGCTGCCCTTGTCGGGCCGACCTGCGCGCGTGTCCGGACCGTCGCCGGTGACGCTCGTTACCGTGTCTCCGGCCCCGGGCCGCGGGTGTACCTGAACCATGGGCAGGACGGTAGGGCGTGCTGTTTCCGCATCCGGAGCCTCGGCATCCAGAAATCGGACCTTGAACATCCGGCGTTTACGCACCAGTTGGCCTGGCAAACGAAGGGGCCTCGCACGTTACGGCCAGTAACACTAAGGCCGCACGGGCCATTCCCCTCGGTGCGGGAACCGCACCCCCGCCCCATTTATCCCGTTTCAAAAATTTCCCGTTCAGGATTTCCCCGCCCCCGCCGTCATTTCCCCGTCCCCACCGTCCTTCCCCCCCCCCCGCCGTCATTTCGACGGGCCCGCCGTCCCGACCGTCTCCGTGTCCCGCCCCGACCGCAGCACCGTCCCCGGCAGCGCCCCCGTCACCACGTCGTGCCGCACCGTCTCCACCCCGTTGACCCGTACGCTCACCACGCCCACCGCCCTGGAGTCCAGCCGCGGCCCGTCGCCCGGCAGGTCGTGGACGAGCGCGGCGGGCCCGGCGTCGATGCGGCCGGGGTCGAAGAGGACCAGGTCGGCCGCGTACCCCTCGGCGATCCGGCCGCGCCCGCGCAGGCCGAACAGGCGCGCCGGCTCGTCCGTCAGCATCTGTACGGCCCGCTCGACCGGCACCAGCTTGCGGCCGCGCAGGCAGTCGCCGAGGAAGCGCGTCGTGTACGGCGCTCCGCACATCCGGTCCAGGTGCGCGCCCGCGTCCGAGCCGCCCAGGAGCACGTCCGGGTGCTCCCAGGTGTCCCGGCGCAGCTCCCAGCTGGCGGGGTCGTTGTCGGAGGGCATCGGCCACAGCACCGTGCGCAGCTCGTCGGCCGCGCAGATCTCCACCAGGCACGCGAACGGGTCCAGGCCGCGCTCGGCGGCGATGTCGCGCACGACGCGCCCGGTCAGGCCGTCGTTCTCCTTCGCGTACGTATCGCCGATCACGTACCGCCCGAAGTCGGCGAGCCTGCGGAAGACGCCCGCCTCGGGGCTGCGGGCGCGGCGCAGCATGTCGCTCTGGACGGCCGTGTCGCGCAGGGCGGTGATGCGGTGGGGCACGGGCAGGGCCAGGATCTCGCCCCAGCCGGGGATGAGGTTGAGCGCGCAGAAGGTGCCCAGGGACATGTTCATGGGCGTGAGGATCGGCATGGTGAGCGCCACGATCCGGCCGCCCGCGGCGCGGGCCCGTGCGCTCGCGGCGAGCTGGCGGGGCACGCGGTCGGGGGCGGCGGCGTCGATGGTGAGGACGTTCCAGTTGAGGGGGCGGCCGGCGGCGGCCGTCATCTCCGTCAGCAGGTCGATCTCGGCGTCCTCGAACCGGTCGAGGCAGCCGGAGACGATGGCCTCGATCTGGGTGCCCTCGTGCCGGCCGACCGCGGCCGCGAGGGCGAGCAGCTCGGCGGGCGCCGCGTGCCGGGAGGCGACGGGCCGGCCGTCGCCGTCGGAGTGGGTGGACGACTGCGTGGTGGACAGGCCCCAGGCGCCCGCGTCCATCGCCTCGTGCAGCAGGGCGGTCATGCGTCGCAGCTGCGCGGCGTCGGGCTGCCCGCCCACGGCGTCGGGGCCCATGACGTAGCGGCGCAGGGCGCAGTGCCCGGCCATGAAGCCGGCGTTGACGGCGATCCGCCCGTCCAGGGCGTCCAGGTACTCCCCGAAGGACGACCAGTCCCAGGGCGCCCCCTGCTCCAGGGCGCTCAGCGACATGCCCTCGACCTTGCTCATCATGCGCCGCGTGTAGTCGGCGTCGGCGGGCCGCGCGGGGTTCAGGGGCGCGAGGCTGAAGCCGCAGTTGCCGCCGACGACGGTGGTGACGCCGTGGCCGAGGGACGGTGTGGCGTACGGGTCCCAGAAGAGCTGGGCGTCGTAGTGGGTGTGCGGGTCGACGAAGCCGGGGGCGAGGACCAGGCCGGTGGCGTCCTCTTCGGTACGGGCCCGCTCCCCCAGCCTGCCGCCCGCCTTCACCCGGGCCGGGGACCGTCCGATCAGGGCGATGCGCCCGTCCCGGATGCCGATGTCGGCGACGTAGGAGGGGGCTCCGGTGCCGTCGATGACGGTGGCGCGCCTGATCAGGTGGTCGAGCATGGCCGGTGTCACCTTCTCCAGAGAAGTTCCGTCACACGGGTGCACGAAAGGACAGGCGCGCGAAAGGGCAGGTGCACGAAAGGGCAGGTGCGCGAAAGGGCAGGTGCGCGCGAACGGCCGGAGGCCGGGGCGGCGGATCCGGGAAGACGCCGCCCCGGTGCACGAGGAAGGCCCGGAAGGGAGACCCTCAGCGACCCTCGGCGACCCTCAGCCCGCCCGGCGCATCCGCTCCGTCCGGTGGACGGGGTCCGTGTCGATCTTCGGGATGACGTGCTCGCCGATCAGCCGGATGGTGCGCATCGTGTCCTCGTACGGCACCCCGACCGGCAGCCCGAAGGCCAGCTGGTCCGCGCCCGCCTGCTCCCACCGCTTGCACTGGCGGAACACCTCGTCCGGGTCGCCGCAGATCATCAGCTCCTCGGCGATGAGGAGTTCGATGACCTCCTCGGTGTACTCGGGCAGCAGCTCGGGCCACCGCGGGATGCCTTCGGGGCGGGGGAAGGTGTCGTGGTAGCGGAAGAGCAGCGACTGCAGGTAGTGCAGGCCGCCCGAGGCCGCGATCTCCACGGCCTTCGCGTGCGTCTCGGCGCAGACGGCCGTGGAGGTGACCATGACGTTGTCGTTGACGTAGGCGCCGACGGGCTCGGCGGCAGCGATCGCCGTCTTGTACGAGTCGACGACCCACTCCATGTCGGCGACCTTCTGGACGCTGAAGCCGAGGACGCCGAGGCCCTTGCGGGCGGCCATCGCGTACGACGAGGGCGATCCTGCCGCGTACCACATGGCGGGGTGCGCGGGCCCGTACGGCTTGGGCAGCACCTTGCGCGGCGGCAGTGACCAGTGCTTCCCCCGGAAGCCGGGGTACTCGTCCTCCAGCCACATCCGGGGGAACTCGGCGATCGTCTCCTCCCAGATCTCCTTCGTGAGGTTCATGTCGGTGATGCCCGGCAGGAACCCGAGGATCTCGTGGCTGCCCGCGCCGCGCCCGGTGCCGAACTCGAATCGGCCGCGGGTGAGGTGGTCGAGCATGGCGGCCTTCTCGGCGACCTTGGCCGGGTGGTTGACCTGCGGCAGCGGGTTGAAGATGCCGGAGCCGAGGTGGATGCGGTCGGTCGCGTGGGCGAGGTAGCCGAGGAAGACGTCGTTGGCGGAGAGGTGCGAGTACTCGTCGAGGAAGTGGTGCTCGGAGGCCCAGGCGTACTTGAAGCCGGACCTGTCGGCCTGGATGACGTACTCGGTCTCCTCCATCAGTGCGTGGTGCTCGGCCTGCGGGTCACCCCGCCGCCGGCTCTCCGGAACGTAGCCCTGCACGAAGATCCCGAATTCCACGGAGGTTCACCGTCCGTCCGCTCGCCCGTTGTCCGTCAGCTCGCCCGTCTTCCGCAGCGTGCCCGCTCGTCCGAGGTTTTCTGACGTAGCGTCAGATAGGAAGACGGGTGAGACTCTGGCACCGGCGCACGGGAGCGTCAAGACACCGGCAGCGGCGCACGTGAGCGTCAAGACACCGGTAGCGGAACGCCGGCCAGCCACCCGCCGTCCACGACGAAGTGCTGCCCGGTCACGTACGAGGAGTCGTCCGCCGTCAGATAGAGGGCCAGCCTCGCCACCTCCTCCGGGCGTCCGATCCGGCCCATGGGCACCGCCTTCCGGTAGAACGCGGCCGCCGCACCCGCCGCCCGGCCCGGGTCGGCGGAGGGGTCGAGGGCCACCGGGTCCGTCATGGGGGTGTCGATCGCGCCCGGGCACACGGCGTTGACCCGGATGCCGCGGGCCGCCAGCTCCAGGGCGGCCACCCGGGTCATGGCGAGGACGGCCGCCTTCGAGGCCGCGTAGGAGGTGAGGAAGGGCATCCCGGCCAGCGCGGCGTACGAGGAGGTGTTGACGATGGTGCCGCCACCCGCCGCCGCCAGTTCGGGCGCGACCGCGCGCATGCCGAGGAACGCGCCCAGCTGGTTGACGCGGCAGACCTCCGTGAACTCCTGCCGGGGCGTGTCGGTCAGCTGGTTGCAGCGCAGGATTCCGGCATTGCCGACGAGCCCGTCGAGCGCACCGAAAGTCTCCTTGGCGGTGGCCACGGCCGCCGCCCAGTCCGCCTCTTCGCCGACGTCCAGATGGACGTACGCGGCGACGTCAGGCCCCAGCTCCTCGGCCACGGCGCTCCCCTGCTCGTCCAGGACGTCCGCGAGGACGACCTTCGCACCCTCCTCGGCGAACAGCCGGGCCTCCTGAGCGCCTTGCCCGCGTGCCGCACCCGTGATGAGCACGACGCGGCCGTCGAGTTTGCCCATGGCGTTTTTCTACCTCCGTCGCATTCATCGCACCGCTGCAAGTCTCTGCGTCGTCGCTCGGCCCGCACTGTCACTCAGTCCGCACTGTCACTCAGTCCGCGTTGCCACTCAGCCCGCACTGTCACTCAGCCCGCGCTCCGTTCAGGCGCCGCGCCCTTCAGGGGCGCGGGGAACTGCGCGACCAGCCACAGACGCGGCCCGCGGTTACGCGACCCGGCTCCCGGCGGAGCGCTCAGTCGTCCAGCAGCGGCGCCACCCCGTCCGCGAACGCCTCCATCTGGTCCAGCAGTTCGCCGAGGTCGCGGCAGCGGAAGCGGACCTGGACCTGGTTCACGCCCATCGCCGCGTACACCCGCAGCGACTCCGCGAGCGTGCCCGGGCGGCCGGTCAGCGTGCGGGCGCCCACGTCCCAGGAGGGCGTGCCGACGTAGAGCGCCTCGGAGATCGCCCCGACCGCGAAGGGGCCGCCCAGCCCGCCCGGCCCGCCCGGCCCGGCCTCTTCGCGCAGCCGCCGCAGGGTGGCGATGCGCTGCGGCAGCTGTTCGCGCCGGTCGCCCTGCGACAGCCAGCCGTCGCCCCGCAGCGCCGCCCGGCGCAGCGCCGCGGGCGAGGAGCCGCCCACCCAGATGGGCGGGCGCGGCGTGCGGACGGGCCGGGGCGCCTGACCGAGGCCGCGGAAGACGAAGCGGCGGCCGCTGAACTGCGGGAACTCCGAAGGCCCCAGGGCCGCTTTGAGGGCGTCGACCGTCTCGTCGAGGATCGCGCCGCGCCGCCCGAAGTCCACGCCGAGCGCCTGGAACTCCTCACGCACGTGCCCGGCGCCGACCCCGAGGACCAGCCGGCCCCCGGCCAGCCGGTCGACGGTCGCGTACTGCTTGGCGAGCGCGAGCGGGTGCCGGAGCGCGGCCACGGCGACGTGGCTCAGCAGCAGGGTGCGCTCAGTGACGGCGGCGAGGTGGGCGAGGGTGGCCACCGGGTCGTACCAGACGGTGCCCATGGCGGCGGCCAGGCGCACGGGGACGGCGACGTGGTCGCAGGTCGCGAGGTAGGCGAAGCCGAGCCGGTCGGCGGCCGCGGCGACCTTCCGCAGGTCGGCGGGGCCCGCCTCGACCTCCCACGGCTCGGCGTAGAGGGTGCTGAGAGAGGTGATGGGCAGCTGCATGCCGTACGCGAGGCGGCCTTCGGGCAGCACCTGCAGGCCGGAGGGCGGCGCCTCCGGGCCGGCTGCCGCGGCCCCGCCCGCGACGGCCCCGCCCTCCACGGCCCCGCCCTCCGCGGCCCGCTCCTCACCCGGCCGCATGCGCCCACAGCCCTTCCTCCGTGAGCCCCAGCAGCTCGATCGCGTTGCCCCGCACGATCTTCTCCACGACGTCCTGCGCCAGATGCCCCATCTGCTCCTCGGCGACCTCCTTGGAGCGGGGCCAGGTGGAGTCGGAGTGCGGGTAGTCGGTCTCGTAGAGGACGTTGCCGACGCCGATCGCGTCGAGGCTGCGCAGCCCGAAGGCGTCGTCGAAGAAGCAGCCGTGGACGTGCTCGGCGAAGAGTTCGGAGGGCGGCCGCAGGACCTTGCCGGCGACGCCGCCCCAGCCGCGGTTCTGCTCCCAGACGACGTCCGCGCGCTCCAGGGTGTACGGGATCCACCCGATCTGCCCCTCGGCGTACATGATGCGCAGGTCCGGGAAGCGGTCGAAGGCGCCGGACATCAGCCAGTCGACCAGGGAGAAGCAGCAGTTGGCGAAGGTGATGACGGAGCCGACGGCGGGCGGCGCGTCCGCCGAGGTGGACGGCATGCGCGAGGAGGAACCGATGTGCATGGCGATGACGGTGCGCGTCTCGGCGCAGGCGCGCAGGAAGGGGTCCCAGGCGTCGGTGTGGACGGAGGGGAGGCCGAGGTGCGGGGGGATCTCGGAGAAGCACACGGCGCGCACGCCGCGCTCCGCGTTGCGGCGGACCTCGGCGGCGGCGAGTTCCGCGTCCCACAGGGGGACGATGGCGAGGGGGATCAGGCGGCCGTGCGCCTCGGGGCCGCACCACTCCTCCACCATCCAGTCGTTGTACGCGCGCACGCCCAGGAGGGCGAGTCCGCGGTCCGACGCCTCGGTGAAGGTCTGCCCGCAGAAGCGCGGGAACGTGGGGAAGCACAGCGCGGACTGGACATGATTGCGGTCCATATCGGCCAGGCGTTCCGGGACGCTGTAGGAGCCGGGCCGCATCTGCTCGTACGTGATTCCCTCCAGCCTGACCTCGTCCCTGGAGTATCCGACGGCGGTATCCAGCCGTGTGAGCGGACGGTGCAAATCCTCATAGATCCACCAGTCCGCCTCCGGGCCGGGGTCCCCCGGGGCGCCCATGACGGGAGTGAACCTCCCGCCGACGAAGGTCAACTCCTTGACGGGCGCCCGGACGATCCGCGGTCCGACGTCGCGGAACTTCGCCGGTAGCCGGTCCGACCAGACGTGAGGAGGCTCGACCGTGTGATCGTCCACCGAGATGATCCTGGGGATGCTCTCCATGGCTGACACGTTAGCGACGATCTGACGATCCGTCAGTAAGGTGCGTGCGGGGCCGTGGGGCGGTCTCTGGCAGGCCTTGTGGAGAGGCCGGACCCCTGCTGACGCAGAGCCTCCTAACAAGGCAGACTGGCCGTGCGACCGAGCGGGACAAGCAGGGGGTCACCATGGCCGGCGACACAGGGCACGGGCAGCAGCTCCGATTCACCGTGCTCGGGCCCGTGCGGGCCCGCCGCGGCGGGGAACTGCTGAACACCGGCTCGCCCCAGCAGCGGGCGCTCCTCGCCGCCCTGCTGCTGCGCGGCGGCCGCACCGCGACCGCGCCCGAGCTCGTCGACGCCCTGTGGGGGGACGAGCCCCCGCACGCCGCCCTCGCCGCGCTGCGCACCTACGCCTCCCGGCTCCGCAAGGCGTTCGGGGCCGACGCCGACGCCCTGGTCAGCGAGTCCGGGGGGTACGCGATCCGGATCGGCCTCGGCTGCCTCGACATCGACCGCGCCGAACACCTCGTCACCGAGGCCGAGAAGACCCGCGCCTCCGGCGACCGCCACCGCGCCCGCGACCTCATCAACGAGGCCCTCGGCGTCTGGGACGGCGAACCGCTCGCCGGCCTTCCCGGGCCGTACGCGGAGACGCAGCGCACGCGCCTGGAGGAGTGGCGGCTGTCGCTCATCGAGACCCGGCTGGACCTGGATCTGGAGGTCGGCAGCCACGCGGAGGCCGTCTCCGAGCTGACCGCCCTGACCGCCGCCCACCCGCTGCGTGAGCGCCTGCGCGAGCTGCTGATGCTCGCGCTCTACCGCAGCGGCCGCCAGGCCGAGGCCCTCGCCGTCTACGCCGACACCCGCCGCCTCCTCGCCGACGAACTCGGCGTCGACCCGTGCCCCGAGCTGTCCGAGCTCCAGCAGCGCATCCTCAACGCCGACGCCGACCTCGCCCTGCCCTTCGTCCCGGACGACCGGCCGTACGCCGGCCCGGCCTTCATCCGGCCCGCGCAGCTGCCCGCGACGGTCTCCGACTTCACGGGGCGCGCGGCCTTCGTGGACGAGCTCGGCGACCAGCTGGCGACGTGCTCCGGCGGGGTGATGGCCGTCTCCGCGGTGGCGGGCATCGGCGGCGTCGGCAAGACGACGCTCGCGGTGCACGTCGCGCACGCCGCGCGCCACCACTTCCCGGACGGGCAGCTCTACGTCGACCTGCAGGGGGCGGGCCCGCTGCCCGCCGAGCCGGAGGCAGTGCTCGGATCGTTCCTGCGCGCGCTCGGAATCCCCGACTCCGCCATCCCCGAGGGCGTCCAGGAGCGGTCCGCGCTCTTCCGCTCCACCCTCGACGGCCGCCGCGTCCTGGCCCTGCTGGACAACGCCCGCGACGCCGCCCAGGTCCGCCCGCTGCTGCCCGGCACGGAAGGCTGCGCGGCGCTCGTCACGAGCCGGACGCGCATGGTGGGCCTGGCCGGGGCCCACCTGGTCGACCTGGACGTGATGAGCCCGGACGAGGCGCTGGTGCTGTTCACGCGGATCGTGGGCGCCGAGCGCGTGGAGGCCGAGCGGGACGCCGCGATGGACGTCGTGGCGGCGTGCGGCTTCCTGCCGCTGGCCATCCGCATCGCCGCCTCCCGCCTCGCCGCCCGCCGCACCTGGACCGTCTCCGTCCTGGCCCGCAAGCTCGGCGACGAGCGCCGCCGCCTGGACGAGCTGCGCGCCGGCGACCTCGCCGTCACCGCCACCTTCGAACTCGGCTACGGCCAGCTGGAGCCCGGACAGGCCCGCGCCTTCCGGCTGCTCGGGCTCGCCGACGGCCCGGACATCTCCCTGGCCGCCGCAGCCGCCGTCCTCGACCTCGGCCCCGACGCCACCGAGGAGCTGCTGGAATCGCTGGTCGACACGTCCCTGCTGGAGTCCGCCGCACCCGGCCGGTACCGCTACCACGACCTCGTACGCCTCTACGCGCGTGCATGCGCCGAACGCGACGAACTGCCCCCCGCCGAGCGCGAGGCGGCCCTCTCGCGGCTGCTGGACTTCTACCTCGCGACGGCGGCCGGGGTGTACGTCCTGGAGCGCCCCGGCGACCAGCTCCTCGCCCACCTGACGCCCACGACCCACCCCGGGCTCGTCTTCACCGACCGGGGCGCCGCGAGCGACTGGCTGTTCGCCGAGGCCGGGTGCCTGCTGGCCTGCGTACGCCAGCACGCGACCGCCTCCGGCGACACCCTGCGCCGCGCCGTCGACCTGCTGCTGGCCGCCAAGGACCTCGCCGAGTCCGGCGCCGACTCCCGCCTCTACGAGCAGGCCGCCACCGCCCTGCTCGGCGCCACGCAGGCGGCCGGGGACACCCGGGCCGAGGGCCGCGCCCGGACCGTGCTCACGCACGTCCACAGCCTCGCCGGCCGCTTCAACCAGGCCGACGAGCAGGCCCTGCACGCCGTCCTCCTCGGCCGCGCCACGGAGGACCCCATCCCGTGCGGCTACGCCTCCAACAACCGCGGCATCATCGCCATCTACCAGCACCGCCACGAGGACGCCGAGGCGTACATCGGGCAGGCCCTGGAGTGCTTCCGGGCGGACGGCAACCGGCCCTGCGAGGCCAGCGCGCTCAGCAACCTGGCCCGCGTCCACCTGGACACCGGGCGCACCCGCTCGGCGGTCGGCCTCGCCGAGCAGGCGCTCGCCATCTACCGCGAGATCAACGTCAGCTGGCGGCTGGCGAACGGCCTGTACACGTACGGGCTGGTGCTCACCCACGCCCGCCGGTTCGAGGACGCGCTGCGGCAGCTGAACGAGGCCATGCCGATCTTCGTCGACAACCGGCAGCGGCTCTGGGAGGGCATGACCCACTACCGGCTGGCGGAGGTCCACCTGGCGGCCGGACGGCCGACCGCCGCCGCCCACCACGCCGAGCAGGCGCTGAAGCTGCGCGGCATCGGCGGCGAGTGGCGCCGCGGCAACGTCCTGACCGTGCTGGGGCGCTCGCTCGACGCCCTGGGGCAGCCGGGCCGGGCGCGCGCCTGCTGGACGGAGGCGCTGGCGATCTACGAGCAGCTGGGATCGTCGGAGGCGGCCGACGTACGCGATCTGCTGTCGGTGGCTACGGCGGCGTAGACGCCTGCGGGCGCGGGGCTGCGGCGGCATAGGCGCCGGCCAGCGCGCGGGGCTGCGGCGGCGTCGGGGTGGACCGACGCGCGGCGGCGCGGACGGCGGCGCGGGGCCGCGGCAGCGTCGGAGGGCCCGGCACCCGGCGGGTGCGGACGGCGGCGCGCGGCTTCCGCCCGGAAGACGGCGCAGGAGGTCCGCCCGGAAGACGGCGCAGGAGGTCCGCCCGGAAGACGGCGCAGGAGGTCCGTCCGGCGAGGGTGGAACTCCGCGCTCCGGGGTAGCGCATAGATAAGTGCGGCCGTCACCCCGAGCGGAAGCGAGGATTCGAAGCCCTGGACGACGCTTCGAACCCCCCTCCGGGAGCGGACCGCAAGGGCCGGATGGGCCCCGAAAAACGCTGTCACGTGCCCGTTCATCGATCGTTTATCGCGACACGGCAGTCTGAGTCATGTCGATCCGTCGCGTCGGGGGGCAGACGGGTCGTAGGTGAGGCCTCACCTCAGGGGTGATCAGCCCCAGTCCCCGTCCGGCGGCCATCGGGGGAGTCGCCGGGCGGGTTCTGCATCCCAGCACCAACCCCTCACGCCAAACGACTCGCACCGACCCATCGGAGTTGATCGCTATGAGCGACGAGCGGAAGCTCACGCCAGGCGTGGCCACACCGCAGGACGACCACGCCACCGGCGGGACGTTCGCGGCAGGGCAGCAGTTCGCGCCTCCGCCGGACGACCACGCCACCATCGGTGAGCCGATCGTCATGAAGGACAAGAACGGCGTGAAGAAGAAACCCCTCCCGACGGAGGACCGGGTCGCCATGGACGACCACGCCACGGGGGACAAGCCCAAAACCGGGCTCATCTGATCGGGCTCCCGGGGCGGGGGGTTTCTGACCGAAGACATCGGCGGCCAGGAACCCTCCGGCCGGGGGGCCTCAGGGGGAGAGCACCGCACGGGGACGTTCCGGGGAGGAAGTACCGCAGGGAACGTACCCGGGGAAGACGCACGACGGGGGAAACGTACGGGGGACGTACGACGGGGGAGCCGTACGGGGGAACGTACGACGGGGGAAAGCACGGGGGGAATGCACGACGGGGAGATCCGACGGCGGATTTCCACGGGGGATTCAACGGGGGTCGTCCGGCGCATGAGCGGAACGGGGGGCGCCGGACGGGAAGAAAGGCGCCATCGCAACGGGGGAAAGCACAGGCACCACCACGGGGGAACAGCACAGGGAACAGCACAGGGGACAGCACAGGAAACAGCACGGGGGACGCACAACAACTGAAGAAGGTTTACGGGGGAACACGCACAACAACTGAACACGGAAGCACCAACGGGGGACTGTCAGGGGCCGGCGTCGGCAGCGCGGAGGGGAAGCCGTCGACGCCGGCCCCTGCGGTCATGCGCCCATGGCGCCTAACTGCAGACAAACGGATGGGAGTTCACACACTTCCGTCCGAACCGCGGACGCGGCCGTCCTCACCCGCTACGTTCGCTGGCATGCGCATCACCACCGCATTACACCCCCCGAATCAGAGAGGTCGGAAATGAACGCCACCAGCAAGCGCACGAAGAAAGCTCTCCTCATAGCAGCCCTGGCCGCCGCCGGAGCACTGGCCACGGCCGGCCCCGCGGCCGCCGCGAGCACCGACGACCACAGCACCAGGAGCACCCCGTCCGCCCCCGTGCAGCTCGCGCACCCGCTCGGCGGCGGCGCGGCCGCCCCGGGTGACGACCACACCACGGGCGGCTCCGACGACCACACCACCGGTGGCTCCGACGACCACACCACGGGCGGGTCCGACGACCACAGCACCCTGGTGCCCGGGCTCGGCGCCGCCGGAACGTCCCGCTAGGGACGGCTGCTGCCGCGGGAGCGTCAGCGGCGCTGCAGCTCAGCTCGCGCCACCCAGGTCGGCCGAGAGCCAGTGGCGCGGCCGCATCCTGATCGCCACGACCGCTTCCGGGTCGGCCATGATCCTCTCGACGTGCGCCTCCACCGCCGACTCCGTCGGCAGGTAACGGGCAGCGATCTCCCTTGCCAGCTCTTTCGTCGCCGTTTCGACCGACACGAGCTCGCCCTCGACGGAGACATACCGGTACGTCGGAGACGTCTGGTCCACCAAGAGCGTGAATCGCCCGGCATCGGCAATGAGCTGTGTTTTACGGGAGGCGCGGCCGGTGACGAGTACGACCTCACCGCCCGGACGGTAGACGTACCAGACGGGCACGTTCACCGGGCCGCGCCCTTCCTCGCCGGAATCGACGGCAAGCGCCGCGACGTGCGGGCCGACCAGGAATTTCTCACGCTCTTCGACGGACAGCGGCATCGCATCCACCTCGTTCACGGTCGTGCGGATTCAGGGACCCGGGGCGAGCCCTGCTGGATATTCCGGATCGCATCCTGGTCTCCCGGTCCGATCGGCGCCGCTGACCGCGCCGCCGTTCCCCCGTTATCCGGCCGTCATTCCGCCTGCTTGCCGCAATCCGCGCTTGACCACCTTGCCGGAGGCATTGCGCGGCAGCACGGGAACGAACTCCACCTCCCGCGGCACCTTGTACGCGGCCATCTCCTGCCGCGCCCAGGCGATCAGCTCCTCGGCCGAAACGGCCGGGCCGCCGCCCCTGCGGACCACGAAGGCCTTGCCGACCTCGCCGAGCCGCTTGTCCGGCACGCCGACGACCGCGGCCTCGGCGATGCCCGGGTGCCCGGCCAGCGTCCGCTCCACCTCCGCCGGATAGACGTTGAAGCCGCCGGCCACGAACATGTCCTTGATCCGGTCGGTGATCCGCAGATTGCCCTCGCTGTCCAGCACCCCGATGTCGCCGGTGTGCAGCCAGCCGTCCACGTCGACCGTCTCCGCCGTGGCACGCGGGTCCTCGAAGTAGCCCTTCATCACCTGGTACCCGCGCACGAGGACCTCGCCCGCCCGCCCCGGCGGCAACGCCTTCCCGCCCGCACCCACCACCTTGACCTCGGTGTCCGGCAGGGCCCGCCCGGAGGTGCCCGCGACGACCTCGGCACGGTCGTCGCGGCGGCACATGGTGACGACGCCGGTGGCCTCGCTCATCCCGTAGGCCGTCAGCACCGTGGGGACGCCGGCCTCGTCCCGCAGCCGCTCGACCAGCCGCGGATCGACGTCCGCCGCTCCCGTCACCACCAGCCGCAGCGAGGACAGCCCGCCGGCGGTGCAGGCCGGGTGGTCCAGCAGCGCCCGGAGGAGGGTCGGCGGACCGGGCAGCACCGTGATGCGCTCCGCCACGAGGTGGGCCAGGACCGCGTCCACGGCGAAGACGGCCTGCGGCACCATCACCGCGCCGCGCATCAGGCAGGCGAGGACGCCCGCCTTGTAGCCGAAGGTGTGCGAGAAGGGGTTGACGATCAGATAGCGGTCCCCGCTCCGCAGCCCGGCCAGGTCGCTCCAGGCCGCGAAGGTGCGCAGGCTCTGGGCATGGGTGACCACCACGCCCTTGGGCTCGCCCGTGGTGCCGGAGGTGAAGACGATGTCCGACGGCGCGTCGGGGCCGACGGCGTTCGCCCGCGCCCGTACGGCCCAGGCCGGCACCGCGTCGCCCGCCGCGAGGAACTCCTTCCACGTCCGGAAGCCGGACGGCGCGTCCTCGGCCAGCACCACGACCTCCCGCAGGTGCGGCAGCCCGGGCAGCGTGACGTCCGCGCGACGATCGCGGCCCTTGCCGCGCCTTCCGCCGGCGCCGCCCGCACCTTCGCCGGCGTGGCCGAGGTCGGCACCGAGGCCGGCCCCGGCCCCCGCCCCGGCACCGGCGCTGCCACCGGCACCCTGCGTGACGCCCGCCGCGCGGCGCAGGGCGGCGACGTAGGAGGTGCCGAGGAACGTGCCGGTGACGAAGAGCAGCTTCGCCCGGGTGCGCGCGAGCACCTGCACCGCCTCGGCGCCCCTGAGCCGGGTGTTGACCGGGACGAGAACCGCACCGGCCGTGACGGCCCCCAGGGCGGAGACGATCCAGTCGAGCGTATTCGGCGCCCAGACGGCCACGCGGTCACCGGCCTCGACGCCCGCCGCGAGGCAACCGGCGGCGGCCCGCTCGATCCGGGCGGCGAGCTGCTCGTAGCCGACCCTGGTGCGGCCCTCGACCACCGCCTCGCGGTCGCCGTGGCGCGCCGCGGCCGTACGGACCAGCCGGGGTATGGACATGAACTCCAGGTCTCCGCGCATCGCGTGCCCTTCCCGCCGCCCCGGCCCGCCCACTGCTGACTGTTCGTCAGATTAGCGATAGCCTTCCGCGCTGTCAGCAGGGGAAGCAGCGGTAGCAGGGGGAGCAACCGGAGCACGAACGCGACGGAGGGGACGATGGCCGCGAGACGTACGACACCGGCAGCGCCGACGGCGCACACGACCACCACGGCGCACACGGCGCCCCTGACACCCACTGCGCCCGCCCCGTCCACGGCATCCGCCGCGTCCACGGCGCTCAAGGACGCCACCGCGATCGTCGGCATAGGACAGACCCCCTTCGCCCGCCGGCTCGATGCTTCGGAAAAGACCCTGGCCTGCCGCGCGATCCTCGCCGCGCTCGACGACGCGGGCATCCCCCCTTCCCAGGTCGACGCCTTCGCCTCCTACACCATGGAGGAGACCGACGAGGTCGAGATCGCCAAGGCCGTCGGCGCGGGCGACGTGACCTTCTTCGCCAGGACCGGCTTCGGCGGCGGCGCCTCCTGCGCGACCGTCGCCCACCTCGCCACGGCGATCGCCACCGGGCAGGCGTCCGTCGGCGTGGCCTGGCGCTCCCGCAAGCGCGGGTCCGGCCCCCGCCCCTGGACCGACACCCGCAGGCAGCTGCCCACCCCGGCCCAGTGGACCCGCCCGTACGGCCTCCTGCGCCCGGTCGACGAGATCGCCATGCTCGCCCGCCGCTACATGCACGAGTACGGCGCCACCCGCGACCACTTCTTCAACATCGCCCTGGCCTGCCGCAACCACGCCGGCCGGAACCCGGCCGCGATCATGCACGGCCGCCCGCTGACCCGGGAGACCTATATGACCTCCCGCTGGATCAGCGAGCCGCTCTGCCTCTTCGACAACTGCCTGGAGACGGACGGCGCCCTCGCCTGCGTCGTCGTCTCCGCCGACCGCGCCCGCGACTGCCGCCGCTCCCCCGTCTACGTGCACGCCGCCGCCCAGGGGCTGCCGGCCCAGCACCACGGCATGGTCAACTACTGGAACGACGACCCGCTCACCGGCCCTTCCTGGACCGCCGCCCGGCAGCTGTGGAAGACGGCCGACTTCGGCCCGGACGACGTCGACGTCGCCCAGATCTACGACGCCTTCACCCCGCTCATCCCGCTCTCCCTCGAGGGCTACGGCTTCTGCGGCCGCGGCGAGGGAGCCGCCTTCACCGAGGACGGCGCCCTCGAACTCGGCGGCAGGCTCCCGCTGAACACCGGCGGCGGCGGGCTCAGCGAGGCCTACGTCCACGGCTTCAACCTCATCACCGAAGGCGTCCGCCAGCTGCGCGGCACCTCCACCGCACAGGTGCCCGGCGCCGCGACCTGCCTGGTCACGGCGGGCGAGGGCGTGCCCACTTCGGCTCTGCTGCTGAGGAGTTGACCTCATGTCCTCCATGATGAGGGGCACCACTGACAACGGCCTGCTGGCACCCGAGCCGGACGACGACGGCGCGCCCTTCTGGGAGTTCGCGGCCCGCGGCGAACTGCGCATGCAGGCCTGCGCCGGCTGCGGCGAGCTGCGGTTCCCGCCCCGCCCGTGCTGCCCGCACTGCGGATCCTTCGACAGCACGTGGCGGCGTATGACGGGCCGCGGCAGCATCTGGTCGTACGTCCTGCCCCACCCGCCGCTCCTGCCCGCCTACGCGGCGCGGGCCCCGTACAACGTCGTGCTCGTGGAGCTGGCCGACGCCCCGCACCTGCGCATCCCCGGCAATCTCGTGGCGGCGCCCGACGCGGACATCGACTCCGTCGACCCCGCCCTCCTGTGCATCGGCGCGCCCGTGCGCGTGACCTTCGCACGGCTCGCCGGGGGCGTCGTCGTGCCGCGGTGGTTGCTGGAGGCGTCATGAGCGGCGACGGCCCGGTGAAGGGGATGCCGGAGGCGGCGAGCGGCGACGCGGCGGCGGGCGCAGGGACCCCTGCGGAGGCGGGCGCCGGCGTCCGTACGGAGGTGCGCGCGGACGGCGTCGCCCTCGTCACCCTCGACCGGCCCGCACGCCACAATGCCATCGACCTCGCGACAGCCGCGGAACTCACAGCCGTCTGGCGCAGGTTCCGCTTCGACGACGGCGTCCGGGCCGTCGTGCTGACCGGCGCCGGGGAGCGGGCCTTCTGCACCGGCATCGACCGCTCCGCCGGCGTCCCCCAGCCGGGCTCGCCCTACTCCCTGGACGACCCCCTGCGCACCGTCGGCCCCAAGTCGTGCGACCTGTGGAAGCCGGTCGTGGCGGCCGTCGGCGGCATGGCGTGCGGCGGGGCGTTCTACCTGCTCGGCGAGGCGGAGTTCGTCGTGGCCGCCGAGAACGCCACGTTCTTCGACCCGCACACGACCTACGGCATGGTCAGCGCCTACGAGGCGATCCACATGGCGCAGCGCATGCCCTTCGGCGAAGCCGCCCGCCTGGCCCTGATGGGCACCGCCGAGCGGCTCTCCGCGCGGCGGGCGTACGAGATCGGCCTGGTCTCCGAGCTGACCGCCCCCGGCGGGGCCGTCGACGCCGCCCTGCGCGCCGCCGCCGCCATCGCCGCCTGCCCGCCGGAAGCGGTGCAGGGCACGGTGCGGGCCTTGTGGGCGGCGAAGGAGGCCACGCTGGAGCGCGCGCTCTCGCTGGCCCCGCACCTGATCTCCCTCGGCAGCCTGCCGCCGGAGCGGCAGGCACGGCTCTTCGCCGCACGCGAGCGGGGCCACCGCCTGCGCTGAACCGCCGGAGCGGGAACCACCGCCCGAGGGGCCCACACCACCACCCGTGAGGCCCGCACCGCGGGAATCGCCCCCGTGCCAGGGAGGTCCTCAGCGCCGTGAGGACATGCCCGTCCCCTTCGCCGCGTCCAGCGCGTACACGCAGCGGTCCTTGCTGCACGCGTACACCACGCCACCCGCCACCACCGGCGAGCCCGTGATCTCCCCGCCCGTGGCGAGCTTCCAGCGCAGCTGCCCGCCCGCCGCGTCCACCGTGTACAGACAGTGGTCGGCGGAGCCGAAGTGGATGCGGCCGTCGGCGACGACGGGAGCGCCCACCACGTCGCCGCCCGCGGCGAACCGCCACTTGGGCGTGCCGGTGACCGCGTCCAGGGTGTAGAGCGCCCCTCCGCTGCCCAGGTGGACGGAGCCGGCCGACACCAGCACCGGCTCCGTGGACTGCCGGGCCTCCGTGGCGATGCGCCAGCGGTCTCGGCCGGTGGCCGCGTCCAGGGCGTAGACGGTGCCCAGGTAGTCGGCGATGTAGACGCCGCCGCCGGTGACCGCGGGGCCGGGGGCGAAGGCCGGCGGGCTGAGGAAGACGGCGGGCGCCTCGAAGCGCCAGCGCACGTCGCCGCGGGCCACGTCGATGGCGAGCACGCGCGTGCCCGCGGCGACGTACACCACGCCGTCGGGGCCGGTCAGGAGCCGGACGGGCACGCCGCCGCAGGAGGCGGTGTCCCCCACGGGGTACGACCAGCGCTCGGCGCCGGTGCGGGCCTCCAGGGCGCGCAGCCGGGCGTCGGCCCACACGTAGACGGTGCCGTCGTGGACGAGGGGGCCGCAGTCGGGCGTCTCGAAGTCGGTCTGGGCGCCGCCCATCTCCCACAGCAGCTCGCCGTTGGCGGCTTCCCAGGCCTGGACGCCGCCGCCGCGGGTGCCCGTGACGACCGTGCCGCGGTCGGCCCGCAGGGAGTAGACCCAGCCGTCGGTGGCGAGCCGCCAGCGCTCCGAGCCGTCGGAGGCGTCGAGGGCGTAGAGGGTGGGGCCGTCGGAGGCGTGGATGCGGCCGTCGGTGACGGCCATGGCCCAGGCCACGTCCCGGGTCTTGAACTGCCGCCGCCCGGTGGCCACATCGAGGGCGTGCACCTCGAACGAGGTGACGTACAGCAGCTCGCCGGCCACCGTGGGCGTGCCCCAGACGTCGTTGGACATGCGGAACCGCCAGGGCCGCCAACGCCCCTGGTCACCGGGTGCATTGGTGGCGCCGTCGGCCGCGGCGCCGGTCGTCTGGGCGGGGACGGAGGTGGGGGCGGACCCGCCGCCGGCCACGCCCGCGGGCGGGCGCACCCAGCCCGTGGCGGGCCCGGTGCCCGACGGGGAGCGGGTGTCGCGGCCGTCGGCGACGCGCGGGCCGGGGCCGATGGGGACCTGCGCCCCCGCCAGCCGGACGGCTCCGTCGTGCGCGGGCGCCGCGGCGTAGCGGCCGGGGGCGCCGAGCGGGGCGGTGCCGGCGCCCGCGCGGGAGTCGTGGGGCGTGCTCAGGCCGCCGCGCGGGTCGTGCCCGACGGGCGCCGGGGAACGGCCGGTGCCGGCCGCGCCACGCCCGTCCCCCCAGGCGGGGCCGCTGTGGGCGGCGGGGGCCGGCGACTGGTCGTAGGAGGGCGCGGGGGTGGGCGGCTGCGCGGGGCGCGGCGGGACGGCGGCCCGGGCGCGCCCGCGGCTGCCGGCTCCGGCCGCCGCCGGCCGCTGGCCGGCGCGCCGCTGCTCGATGAGCGAGACGGCGTTGTCCGGCAGCCAGGCCGAGGCCGTGCCGCTGTCGTCGCCCCCGCCGGAGGCGAAGAGGTGCGGGGCCAGCTCGGACTGCAGGTCGGCCGGGCTGGGCCGGTGCTCGGCGGCCATCTGCATGCAGGAGTCGATCAGGGGCCGCAGCTCGTCGGGCAGGCCGCTCAGGTCGGGGCCCTCGCGGAGCAGCATGAAGACCGTCTCCACCGGATTCGCGCCGTGGAAGGGGGCGTGGCCGGTGGCGGCGAAGACGAGGGTGGAGCCGAGGGAGAAGATGTCGCTGGAGCCGGTGACGCTGCGGGAGTCGCGCGCCTGCTCGGGGGACATGTAGGCGGGGGTGCCGACGGCGACGTTGGTCATCGTCAGCCGGGTGTTGGAGACGCCGGAGGCGATGCCGAAGTCGATGACGCGGGGGCCGTCCTCCACGACGAGGACGTTGGAGGGCTTCAGGTCGCGGTGGACGAGGCCCGCGCCGTGGATGGACTGCAGCGCCTCGGCGATGCCGGCCGCGAGCCAGCGCACGGCCTGGGCGGGCAGGGGCCCGCACTCGTTGACGATCTCCTCGAGGGAGGGCGCGGGCACGTACGCGGTGGCGAGCCAGGGCACGGCGGCGCGCGGGTCGGCGTCGACGACGGCGGCGGTGTAGAAGCCGCTGACCGCGCGGGCCGCCTCGACCTCGCGCGTGAAGCGGACCCGGAAGAGCTGGTCCTCGGCGAGCTCCGTGCGCACCGTCTTGATCGCCACCCGCCGGCCGGACGCCGAGCGGGCGAGATAGACCAGCCCCATGCCACCGGCACCGAGTCGGCCGAGCACCTCGAACGGGCCGATCCGTCTCGGGTCGTGCTGCGTAAGCTGCTCCACCACTGACCTGCCACCTCCCCGTCGGGGCTTGAAGGGTTTCAGCCCCGTGCAGCGTCTCACCGCGAATTATCCCGGGGTACGCATGCTGATTCTTCCTGGCGAATGACGCGGTGGCGAACCCGGGTCGCGCTTCACCCTCTCTCCACCACATGCGGAACGCCTCGCCCCGCGCCTCCTACCCCCGCTTCCCGCCCGCGATCCGCCGCCGCCCCCGGGAGCTTCCGCCATGGCCCGCGGGGTGTGTCACGACTGCCACGTTAGCGGGGGACCGCGGTCTTCCGCGGGACCTGTGGACAACCGTGCGAAGGGTCTGCGAAGGGCGTTGTCCACAGCCTGTTGATAAGAGGATTCACCGGTACGGGCCAATCCCGTGCGATCTTCCCGCGGTCCCCCGCAACCCCTCTGAGCTGGCCTTACACCCCACTCCACACCCCTGCCCCCATTTGCATGCGGCCGAATCGCGCTCCGATCACCCCTCGGTAAGCTGACGGCATGACAGGACAAGTACGCACCGTCGACGGCCGCGTGGCCGGCCGACGCGGCCAGGCGACGCGGCAGAAGCTGCTCGACTGCCTCAGCGAAATGCTCAGCTCCTCTCCCTACCGAGACGTCAAGGTCATCGACGTCGCACGCAAGGCCGGCACCTCGCCCGCGACCTTCTACCAGTACTTCCCGGACGTCGAGGGCGCGGTCCTCGAGATCGCCGAGGAGATGGCCAAGGAGGGCGCGAGCCTGACCGAGCTGGTCGCCGGCCGCTCCTGGGTCGGCAAGTCCGGCTGGCAGGCCGCCGAAGAGCTCGTCGACGGCTTCCTCGGGTTCTGGCGCAAGCACGACGCCATCCTGCGGGTGGTCGACCTCGGCGCGGCCGAGGGCGACAAGCGGTTCTACAAGATCCGCATGAAGATCCTCAACGCCGTCACCAACTCCCTCACCGACTCCGTCAAGGAGCTCCAGTCCAAGGGCAAGGTGGACAAGGACGTGAACCCCGCGGCCGTCGCCGGGTCGCTCGTCGCCATGCTCGCCGCGGTGGCCTCGCACCAGAAGGGCTTCCAGAGCTGGGGCGTCAAGCAGGCCGAGCTCAAGCCCAACCTCGCCCTCCTCGTGCACCTGGGCATCACGGGCAAGAAGCCGACGAGGTAGCGCTTCCGGCACCT
>NZ_JANIID010000062.1:0-26027 GCF_024519335.1 Streptomyces telluris | reverse complement strand
CCCCCCCCCCCGGACGGCCCCGGGGGGAAGCCCCCCGGGGCGGCCCCCCCCCGGCCCGGCCTTCCCGGGCCGGCCCCCGGCCCGGCCCCCCCCCCCCCCCCGCCCCGCCGTCACCCCGCCGCGCGCGCCTGCCGCACCCGAACCCCCGCCCCCGCCGCCCCCGCCCGTCTCGCCATCTCCGCCGCCCCGCCCTGCCGTCAGCGCCCCTGAAACCCCTGATGCCCCTGATGTCCCGGCCGCCTGGGGGACTCCCGGGCAGCTGCCCGGGAGTCCCCTCGTCGCCGAGCGTGCCCGGCAGGCCCGGATGGTCGTCGTCGGGGCCGTCACCGAGCGGTGGGCTCCGGAGCAGGCGTGGCCCGTCCAGGAGAGCTGGCAGCTGGCACCCCCGGTCGGCCCCGCGGCCGACTTGTGGGCGCTCGGGGCCCTGCTCTTCCGCGTCGTGCAGGGGCACGCCCCCTACCCGGAGGACAGCGCGGCCGAGCTGGTGCGGATCGTGTGCGCGGAGCCTCCCGCGTTCGCCGAGGAGTGCGGCGCCCTGCGCCCCGTCGTCGAGTCGCTGATGCGCAAGGACCCGGCGGAGCGCCCCGAGTTCGAGGAGCTCCGCGGCTGGCTGCGCTCCCTGATCCGCTCGGCACCGGAACCGGATCCCGGCGGCCGCACGCTCACGGTGCCGCCCGCCGAGCCGGAGCCCCCGGCGGAGGAGCGGCACCGGCTCCCGGCCGTCCGGCGCAAGGGCGAGGTCGTGCGCCGCAGGCGCGGCAGCCGTTCCATCACGGCCGTGGACACCGCCCCGCCCGCGCACGGCCGCCACAAGAAGACGGCCAAGGACAACGCCCCCGCCGCCCGCCCCGCGGAACCCCGCACCGGCCATCTGCAGGAGCAGCGCGGCCGCCCCACCCGCTCGGCGTTCGGTCTGGGCCGGATGCTGCTGAGCCTGGTCCTGCTGCTGTTCCTCGGTGCCGCGCTGTACGCGATGGTGTTCATGCCGCGCGCCGAGGAGAGCGCGAGCCGGGCGGGCCGTGCGCCCGAGGACCTCACGGGTACGGCCGACGCACGCAGTGCGGCGCCCCGCGCCCCGGCCACCACGGGCAAGTCGGGTGGGAGCGGCCCGCCGGCGACGTCGGCGGCACCGGTCACATCTGCGTCGCCGGAAGCACCGAGCGCCGACTCCGGGGGCCCCGCCGAGGGCTTCGCCCTGCGTCAGGACCCCAAGGGGTTCACCGTGGCCGTGGCCAAGGACTGGCGGCGCCGGGGGGAGAACGACCGCGGGCAGGTCGTCTACGCCGGCGGGGACTATCAGCTCATCGTGGTGCCCGGCCGGGACAAGGTGGCGGAGTTCGGCAGCGATCCGATGGCGTACCAGCAGGAGAAGGAGCCCGAGCTGGCGGCGTACCGCTCCTCGTCGTGGTCCGCGGCCTCCGGGCTGCGCCGTATCGACGTGGGCCGGACGGCGTCGGCGGAGGGCACGTTCAACTGGACGGACGGCGACGGCCGCCAGGTCTACGTGCGCAACTCCGCCACGATCCTGGGCGGCCGCTACCACCTGCTGCAGGTGATCGGGCCGGTGAACGAGCAGCGCGCGGTGGACCGCTTCTTCGAACAGGCGGCGGCCGCCTACCGGGCGGACTGACCGGGCTCGCCGCACGCTCCGAAGCGCTCCCGCAGCTTGTACTTCAGCACCTTGCGCAGGGTGTTGTCGCGGGGGAGCAGGGCGACCAGCTCCAGCTGCTCCGGGATCTTGTGCACGGACAGCCCGGCGCCCGTCAGGTGGGAGGCGAGCTCGCCGAGGGTGAGCGGTGCGGTTCCGGGAGTCTGCTGGACGACGGCGCAGACGCGTTCCCCGCGTACGGGGTCGGGCAGTCCGATCACTGCGGCGTCGTCGACCGCCGGGTGGCGCCGCAGGAGTTGTTCGACTTCCTGGGCGGAGATGTTCTCGCCCTTGCGGATGATGACGTCCTTGGCCCGGCCGGTGAGGACGAGGTGGCCTTCGGCGGTGAGGAAGCCGAGGTCGCCGGTGATGAGGAAGCCGTCGGCGTCGAAGGCCTCGGCGGTCTGGGCGGGGTCGAGGTAGCCCCGGCAGACGGCTTCGCCACGCAGCCGTACCCCGCCTTCGGTGCCGGCCGGCACGGGCTCGCCGTGCGCATCGGTCACGCGGATCTCCATGCCCGCGGCCGGCCGCCCTTCCGTGCGGGCGAGGTGTTCCGCCGTGTCCTCCGGGTCCCCCATGGTGATCATCGGGGCTTCGGTCATGCCGTAGCCGTGGGCCAGCCGGCAGCCCAGCTCGCGGACCACCTCGCCGTAGAGCTCCGGTGGTCTGGGCGCGCCACCGCCCGCCAGGAGCCGGAGGGTAGGGATGATCTTGCGCCCGGGCTGTTTGCGCTGTTCGGCGAGGAACATCGAGTAGAAGGCGGTCGACCCGCCCGCGACGGTGACGCCGTTGCGGCGGTAGGCGCCGAGCGAGCCGGGCAGGGAGAAGTGCTCCACGAGGAGGGAGGGGAAGCCGCGCAGGAGGAGCATCACGGTGTAGTCGGGGCCCGCGACGTGTGCGTAGGGGAAGGCCATGGACCCGACGTCCTGCGGGGTGAGCCGTAGTGCGGCGGCCAGGAAGGCGCCGGCGGTGATGAGCCCGCGGTCGGTGTGCAGGGCGCCCTTCGGGGCGGAGGTGGTGCCGGAGGTCCAGTAGATCCAGCGGACGGCGGTGCCGTCGGCGGGCGGTGGAGGGAGCGTCGCGGGGTCCCCTTCGGGCAGGCTGCCGTGGACGGTGAGGACGAGGGGCGGCGCGGGGAGCGCGAGGGCGAGCCGGTACGCCATGGCGCAGTGGTCGAAGCCCCGCCATATGCCGGGGACGGCGAAGAACCCGGCCTCGGTGGCCCGTAGCGCGTGGCCGACCTCATGGTCGCGGTAGGAGGGGATGAGGGGCGTCTGCACCGCGCCGATGCGGGCCAGCGCGAAGGACAGGACGACGGTCTCGATGCGGGTGGGCAGCTGCCAGGCCACCCGGCTGCCGGGGCGCACCCCGAGCGCGTAGAGCCCGGCGGCGGTGCGTTCGGCGCGTGTCCGCAGCTCCCCGAAGGTCATCCTGCGGTCGCCCGCCCCGGGCTCGGCGCCTTCCGGCTCGTCGGCCTGGATGAGGGCCGGTGCGCCGGGGGTCAGCTCCGCGCGGCGGTCGAGCAGCTCCCACAGGGTGCGGGAGGCGGACAGGTCGTCGTCGGCGCGGGTCATGGCGTGCCCTCCACGGAAACTGACTGTGCGTCAGGAAAGTGCGGCGAAGCGTAGGCCGTCACGGCTTGTCGGTCCAGGGGGCCGGGGCTAGCCTCGGAACTGACTGACCGTCAGATAACGGGAGTGCCCCCGATGGAACTGCCCCGCATCGTCAGCGTCGACGACCACGTCATCGAGCCCGCCCACCTCTTCGAGCGCTGGCTGCCCGCCCGCTACCGCGACCGCGGCCCCCGCCCCCTGACCACCGGCATCGGCCGGCTCGAGTACACCGGCGGCAAGTACGTCATCGCCATGGACCCCGACGGGCCGCCCGCCGACTGGTGGATCTACGAGGACCTCCGCTTCCCCTACAAGCGCAACATCGCTGCCGTCGGCTTCGACCGCGACGAGATGACCCTGGAGGGCATCACCCGCGCCGAGATGCGCCCCGGCTGCTGGGACCCCGCCGAACGCCTCAAGGACATGGACCTCAACCACGTCGAGGCGTCCCTGTGCTTTCCGACCTTCCCGCGCTTCTGCGGCCAGACCTTCGCCGAGGCGCGCGACAAGGAGGTCGCCCTCGCGTGCGTACGCGCCTACAACGACTGGATGGTCGAGGAATGGTGCGGCGACAGCGGCGGGCGGCTCATCCCCCTGTGCCTCATCCCGCTGTGGGACGTGGACCTCGCCGTCGCCGAGATCCACCGCAACGCCGCCCGCGGCGTCCGGGCCGTGACCTTCAGCGAGCTCCCCACCTGTCTCGGCCTCCCCAGCATCCACACTGGCTACTGGGACCCCTTCTTCGCCGCCTGCCAGGAGACCGGCACCGTCGTCAACATGCACATCGGCTCCTCCTCGCAGATGCCCGCCGCGTCTCCGGACGCGCCGCCCGCCGTCCAGGCGACCCTGTCCTTCAACAACGCCATGGCCTCGATGGCCGACTTCCTCTTCAGCGGCGTCCTCGTGCGATACCCCCGCCTCAAACTCGCCTACAGCGAGGGCCAGATGGGATGGATCCCCTACGCCCTGGAGCGCGCCGACGACGTCTGGGAGGAACACCGCGCCTGGGGCGGCGTGCGCGACATCGTCCCCGAGCCGCCCTCCACGTACTACTACCGCCAGATCTTCTGCTGCTTCTTCCGCGACAAGCACGGCGTCGCCTCGCTCGACGCCGTCGGCCGCGACAACGCCACCTTCGAGACCGACTACCCCCACGTCGACTCGACCTTCCCCCACACCAAGGCGGTCGCCCTCGAACACGTGCGAGGACTGGACGACGAGACCGTCCGCAAGCTCATGCGCGGCAACGCCATCCGCATGCTCGGCCTGGACCTCGACCCCCTGGGCGGGTGAGGGGCGATGGACCTCACTTCGACCGGGGAAGAGAAGGACTTCCGCCGGCGGCTGCGCGCCTGGCTCCACGACACCCTGCCCGGCCTTCCCCCCGAGCCCCCCGCCGACGACTGGCCCGCACGCCGCGCCTACGACTGCGCCTGGCAGCGCGCCCTCCACGACGCCGGCTACGCGGGTCTGCACTGGCCGGCCGAAGCCGGCGGCCGGGGCGCCACCCCGACCCAGCACCTGATCTTCATCGAGGAGACCGAGCGCGCCGGAGCCCCCTACGTCGGCGCCAACTTCGTCGGGCTCCTGCACGCGGGCCCCACCATCGCCGCCGAGGGCACCGCGGCCCAGCGCGCCCGCTGGCTGCCCCCGATCCTGCGCGGCGAGGAGATCTGGTGCCAGGGCTTCTCCGAGCCCGAAGCCGGCTCCGACCTGGCCTCCTTGCGCACCCGGGCCGTCCGCGACGGCGACTCCTACGTCATCACCGGCAGCAAGATCTGGACCTCCCACGCCGAGGTGGCCGACTGGTGCGAACTCCTCGTCCGCACCGACCCCGCGGCCCCCCGGCACCGCGGCATCTCCTGGATCGCCCTGCCGATGGACGCCCCCGGCGTCACCGTCCGGCCGCTGCGCACCCTCGCGGGGACCACCGAGTTCGCCGAGGTGTTCCTCGACGAGGTGCGGGTGCCGGCGACCCACCGCGTCGGCCCCGAGAACGACGGCTGGCGCGTCAGCATGGTCACCCTCTCCTACGAGCGCGGCACCGCCTTCGCCGGCGAGGTCGTCGCCTGCCGCCGCACCCTCGTCCGGCTCGCCCGCGCGGCCCGCGCCGACGGCCGCTGGGACGACGCGGTACTGCGCCGCCGCCTCGGGCGCCTGAACGCCGAGTTCACGGCGCTGTGGCGGCTCGTCCAGTGGAACGTCGGCGAAGCCGCCCACGCCGCGCGCACCGGCGGCGACGGAGTCCCGGGCGCCGGAGGCTCCGTCTTCAAGCTGCGCTACTCCCAGGCCCGCCAGGAGCTCTACGACGCCGCCGCCGAGGTACTCGGGCCGGAGTCCCTGGACGTCCGCCAGGAGTGGACGGCGCAGCGCCTGTCCTCGCTCTCCTACACGATCGCCGCGGGCACCTCCCAGATCCAGCGCAACATCATCGCCGAGCGCATCCTCGGCCTCCCCAAAGGGCGATGACCATGGACTTCCGCCTCACCGACGACCAGCGGGCTCTGCAGGCGGGGATGCGGAGCCTCCTCGCCGCCCGCCATCCCCGCGAGCGGCTGCGCGCCCTGGCCGACGCCGCCCCTTCACCGGCCGGACCCCGCGGGCCGGACCCCGCGCTGTGGCGGGCCCTGGGGGAGGCCGGTTTCTTCTCCCTGAGGCTGGCGGAGAAGGACGGCGGCGTGGGGCTCGGGATGCCCGAGGCGGTCCTCCTCTTCGAGGAGGCCGGGCGCGCCCTGCTGCCGGGGCCGCTCGTCGCCACGCACCTGGCCGCGGGATTCGTCGAGGGGGCGGCCGAGGGCACCTGTGTGGTGACGGCCCTGGACGGCCCCGGAGCCGCCGAGCACCTCGCCGCCGCCGAGGCCGTCCTGCTGCTGGACGGCCCGGCCGCCCGGCTCCTGCACGCAAGCGCCGGGGGAGCCCCGCGAGCCCTGCGGGCACGCCCCGTCCGGTGCGTGGACCCGACGACGCCCCTCCACCTCGTACGACAGCTGCCCCGGCGGCCGGACGGCGGCGTACCCGACCTGCCCGCCGACGCGGCCCGGATGCGCCGGGAGGGTGCCCTGCTGACCGCCGCGCAGCAACTGGGCAGCGCCTTCCGCACCGTGGAGCTGGCGGTCTCCCACGCCCGGCACCGCTCCCAGTTCGGCCGCCCGGTCGGCGGCTTCCAGGCGGTGCAGCACCTCTGCGCCGACATGCTCGTGCGCGCCGAGCTCGCGCGGGCCGCGGTCTATGCGGCGTCACTCTCGGTGGGCCCCGACGAACCGGTTGAAATCGCCGCCGCCAAACTGCTCGCTGACAGTGCAGCTGTGCGCAACGCTCGTGACTGTCTGCAAGTGCACGGTGGCCTGGGGTTCACCTGGGAATCCGACGTCCATCTGCACCTCAAACGCGCCTGGCTGAGGCTCCGTCAATGGCAGTCCTCCGCCGATTCCGAGGAATTGCTTGCGAATACCCTGCTCGGCGATGCTTCACACATCCCGGGCCGCAGTCCGGCGAATGATGCAACGGATGTTCTGGACGCAGAGAATGTCACGGCGTAATCGTCATGGGTGAAATGACGGGCATATCATGCTGAACCGCTCACAGCATGTCGATATCAGGCTGTGTCCCGGACGTTACTCGTCACAGGGCGGAGTCGGGTCCGGGCTCGGGTACTCTCCCTTGAATGCGAGAGGTTCAGAAGCGCGACGGGGTGGAAGTTGCCCATGTGGCGTCGCCGGGCGTGCACATGTCTGATGCTCGTCCCGGAACGGGTCCGAAAGGCCCTCGGTGTTCGAGTCTCCGCAGCACGCGTCGCACAGTATGCAGCAGCCATACTCCTTTGCGCCGGAATATGCCCGAAGCGCTTGTTGGGGTGACTGTGCGTCAACCATGCTGTCTCGGAAGGAGATCACGTTCCGTGATCCCTCGGAGACGCGAGGCGTTGTGTCCGCCGGTACGGATGGTGTGAGCGGTGCAGGTGCTTCAGATGCAGATGGAGGTCCGGGCCGACCCCGCGGAGGTGGGGCGGGCCCGCAGGTGGGCGAGGTCGCGACTGGCCGGGTCGGGGATAGGCGTCGATGAGCCGCTCGCCGAGACGCTGATCCTGCTGATCTCCGAGCTGGTCACCAACGCCGTGGTCCACACCGGCTGCCCGGCCGTGCTGCGGATGCTCTTCCCGGGCGCCGGCGCCGCCGGGGCCGGCGGCTACGCGGGCACCGTCCGCGTCGAGGTCGCCGACATCAGCGCCCGTCCGCCCCGCCGCAGGTGCGCGGGCGGCGAGGACACCGGCGGCCGCGGTCTGGAGCTGGTCGACGGTCTCGCCGACCGCTGGGGCTGGCAGGCCGAGGGCAGCGGCAAGCGCATCTGGTGCGAGGTCGACCGCACGGGCCCCTCGTGGGTCGGCGCTTTCGACGGACCGCGCGCCGTCATAAACCGGGCTTAATCGACAAAGTCCAGACCAGGTGTTGACGTGAAGTGTCCACGTGATCACTCTTGGATGCAGCGATTCGTTGCGAGGGGACGTCGAGAGGCCCATAGTCACCGGGCTGCCTTGGCGAGTACGGGTCGCGGTCCGGCGCGGTTCAGGGCTTCGGCGCCGGAGCCGGCGGCGACGTGCGGTGCCGTGCTCGGGGTGCGCATCGGTACGTCGCCGCCTGCTCACGTCCCTTGGGGCCTCCTCCCGCCGGCCTGCCCGTCCGTCGCGGCTCAGAGCACGGCGACCGGCGCCACGGGCGCCCCCACCCCGCCCTCGAAGGGCTCGGGTGTCGCCGTCAGCAGGAAGGCGTAGCGCCGCTCCTCCGCACATGCCGCGGAGAGCCCCTCCAGATTCCAGTTCTGTCCCTGCATCATCCCCATCTCCACCAGGTGCAGTGCGTGCACCGGCAGCCACAGGCCCTCGATCTCCGGTGGGAACACCTCGAAGCAGAGGGTGTCGTCGGCGACGGCCGCCACGTCCCGGGCGTGGAACCACTCGGGCGTCCGGATCGACAGCCCGGGCGACGAATGCCCGTACGCCCGCCGGTCGCCGCCCAGATAGTGCTGCATGTGGCCGGTGCGGACGAGCGCGATGTCCCCCGGGCCCACGGCGACCGCCCCCATGTCCTCGGCCGCTTCCAGGTCCTCCGGGGTGACCGCGTGGCCGGGCTCCAGGCGCTCCACGCCCCGGGCGCGCGCCACGTCGAGCAGCACCCCGCGCGAGACGACGTGCCGGGCCTTCTCGATGCCGCTGTAGGCGGCGCGCGCGTGCGCGGTCACGGAGTCCGCCGGCCGGCCGTTGTAGATCCTGCCGCCGTGGGAGACGTGCGGCAGTGCGTCCCAGTGGGTGCCCGCCTGGAGGCCCATGGTGACGGCGTCGTCGCTCGTGGCCACTGATTCCGGGGCGTACTGCTGGTTGATGGAGAGCATCGTGTGCAGGGGATTGACTCTGCCGGGGATCAGCCCGGTCTGGATCCCGCGCTGGCGCAGGGGTACGGCCAGGGCCACCCTCCGGCCGGTGAGCACGGTGGCCGCGGCTTCGCGGACGACGGCGTCCGTGATCAGGTTGAGGGTGCCGATCTCGTCCCTCTCGCCCCAACGTCCCCAGTTGTTGACCCGCTTGGCGATCTCGTGGAACTCCGGCGGCAGCGGCATGGACTCCCTCCCCGGATCGGTCCCTGTGCGGGGCTTGTGCCTTCGCGGGCTCTGCCCAAAAATCTAACGGTCCGTCAGATGGAGCGGGAAGGGGCGTGCGCCATGGGGAGCTTCTTGGCCGGAAAGGCGGTCGCCGTCACCGGGGCGGGCCGCGGCATCGGCCGCGCCGTCGCCCTCGCCTGCGGGGCCGAGGGGGCGAAGGTCGTGGTCAACGACTACGGCGTCTCCGTCGAAGGGAACGAGCCCACGAGCGAGGTCGCCGCCGCAGTGGTCAAGGAGATCGAGGCGGCCGGGGGTGAGGCCGTCGCCGTCGCGGACGACGTGTCGGCCATGTCCGGCGGGCAGCGGATCGTGGACACCGCCCTCGCCCGCTACGGGCGTCTCGACGGCGTCGTCTGCGCCGCCGGGATCCTGCGCGAACGGATGCTGTTCAACATGACCGAGGAGGAGTGGGACCCCGTCATCGCCACCCACCTCAAGGGCACCTTCACGGTCTTCCGCGCCGCCTCCGCGGTCATGCGCCGCCAGAAACACGGCACCCTCATCGGCTTCACCAGCGGCAACCACCAGGGCAGCGTCGCCCAGGCCAACTACTCCGCCGCCAAGGGCGGCATCATCTCCCTCGTCCGCAGCGCCGCCCTCGGCCTGCACAAATACGGGATCACGGCCAACTGCGTCGCTCCCGTGGCCCGGACGCGGATGTCCGCCGACGTGCCGATGGAGCTGGAGGAGATCGGCGACCCCGAGGACGTGGCGGCACTCGTCGTCTACCTGCTCGGCGAACAGGCCCGCGAGCAGGGCGTCACCGGGCAGGTCTACACGGTCGCCGGCCCCAGGATCGCCGTGTGGGCCCAGCCCCGCGAACTGCGCTCCGTCTGCGCGGAAGGCTCCTGGACGCCCGAGCGGATCGCCGGCCTCCTGCCCCGCACCGTCGGCACCGACCCTATGCCGATGCTCGCCCGCCTGGAGGCGATGGCCGAAGCGGCCGCCGCCAAAGCCCGCCCCAACGCGTGACGGGGGGCCACCCATGGACTTCTCCTTCGGGCCGGAGGACCGGGCCCTCCGGCAGGAGGCGCGCGCCTGGCTCGCCGAACACCTCGCCGGGGAGCCGCCTCCCGCCCCGGGCCGCGCCTGGGAACGCGAGCTGGGCGCCGACGGCTGGATCGGCCTCGGCTGGGACCCCGCGGCCGGCGACTACGGCAACCGCACCGCGCCCCTGACCGGGCAGGTCGTCTGGGCCGAGGAGTACTCCCGCGCCGGGGCGCCCGCCCGCCTCGGCCACATGGGCGAGCACCTCCTCGCCCCCACCCTCATCGCCCACGGCGACCCCGCACAGCGCACCCGCTTCCTCCCCGCCATCGCCCGCGGCGAGGAGATCTGGTGCCAGGGCTACAGCGAACCCGGCGCAGGCTCCGACCTCGCCGCCGTCCGCACCGCCGCCGTCAGGGACGCCGGCGGCCGCACCTACCGCATCACCGGCCAGAAGCTGTGGACCTCCTACGCCCACCGGGCCGACTGGTGCTTCCTGCTCGCCCGCACCACCGCGGGCTCCCACCGGCACCACGGGCTCTCCCTGCTGCTCGTGCCGATGGACCAGCCCGGCCGCATCGAGGTCCGCCCGATCCGGCAGCTGACCGGCGAAGCCGACTTCAACGAGGTGTTCTTCGACGGCGCCGAGGCCCGCGCCGACCACGTGCTGGGCGGGGAGGGCGACGGCTGGCGGGTCGCCATGGACCTCCTCGGCCGGGAGCGCGGGGTGGCCGCCCTCGCGCAGCAGATCGGCTTCGCCGCCGAGCTCGCCCGCATCGTCCGCCTCGCCCGGGGGACGGGAGCCGCAGCGGAACCGGCGGTGCGCGACCGGATCGTACGGCAGTGGGCCGACCTGAGGACCATGCGGTGGACGGCCCTGCGGACCCTGGGCGGCACGGGCGACCCCGGTGCGCCCAGCGTCGCCAAGCTGCTCTGGAGCAGCTGGCACCAGCGCCTCGGCGAGCTGGCCATGGACGTGCGGGGTGCGGGTGCGGCCCTCGGGCCGCACGACTGGAGCGAAGAGCGCCCCTATGAACTCGATGCGCTGCAGCGGATGTTCCTCTTCTCCCGGGCCGACACGATCTACGGAGGCTCGGCCGAGGTGCAGCGCACCGTCATCGCCGAGCGCGTGCTCGGCCTTCCGAAGGAGCCCCGGCCATGAGGACGTACGGGAACTGGATCGGCGGTCAGTGGCGCACGCCCGAAAAAGGTCACTATCCAGTTGTCAATCCGGCGACCGAGCAGGTCGTCGGGGCGGCGCCGGAGGCGACCCCCGCCGAGGTCGCCGCCGCCGTGACCGCCGCGCAGGCCGCGCAGGACGGCTGGTCCCGTACGGATCCGCGTGAACGCGCGGCCGTACTGAACCGGACAGCGGAACTGATCACCGAACACGGAGCGGAGCTCCTGCCTCTGCTCCAGGCCGAGACGGGCGCGACGGCGCGCGTCACCTCGGCCCTGCAACTGCCCCCGGCGGTGGACCGCTTCCGCCGCTACGCCCGCGGGGCGCTGGAGCCGGCGGTCGTCCCGCTCGCACCGCACCCGGTCCAGGGCAGCCCGCTCGCTCCCGGCGGCCTGATGGGCGCCGCCGCGGTCCGTCGCCCCGTGGGCGTCGTCGCCTGCATCACCTCCTACAACTTCCCGGTCGTCAACCTCGTGGGCAAGCTCGCGCCCGCCCTGGCCATGGGAAACACGGTCGTCGCCAAGCCGGCGCCGCAGGATCCCCTCTGCTGCCTCCGCCTGGGACCGATCCTCCGGGAGGCCGGCCTCCCGGACGGTGTCTTCAACATCGTCACCGGCTCGGGACCGGATGCCGGCCGCGCGCTCGTGTCCCACCCCGGCGTCGACATGATCAGCTTCACCGGATCCACCACGGTCGGAAAACAGATCGCCGAGGCCGCGGGGAGGTCGATGAAGCGCACCCTGCTCGAACTGGGCGGCAAGGGCGCGGCCATCGTCCTGGGGGATGCCGACGACGCGGTGCTCACGTCGGCGATCGGGGCGGTCGGTTCGGTCTGGTCCTTCCACAGCGGACAGATCTGCACGGCGCCGACCCGGGTGCTCGTGCAGCGGGCGCTGTACGAGAAGGTCGTCGCCGGTCTCGAACGTTACGCCCGGACACTGAAGATCGGGGACCCTGTGGATAACTCCACGGTCGTCGGCCCGTTGATCTCCGCCGCCCAGCGCGACCGGGTCGAGGCGTACATCGCCGCCGCCCGTGCGGACGGCGCCCGGATCGTCGTCGGCGGCACCCGCCCCGACGTCAAGCCGGGTTTCTACGTCGCCCCGACCCTGGTCGCCGACGTCGCCCCCGAAAGCCCGGTCGCCCGCGAGGAGTTGTTCGGCCCCGTCGTCGTCGCCCTGCCCTTCGAGGACGACGAGGAAGCCGTCCGCATCGCCAACAGCACCTCCTACGGCCTCCACGACTACGTCTTCAGCGCCGACTCCGCCCGCGCCTGGGCCCTCGCCGCACGTCTGCGCAGCGGGAACGTCGGCCTCAACACCGTCCAACGGCACCCCGAGACACCGTTCGGCGGCTTCAAGGAGAGCGGCGTCGGCAGGGACGGCGGCTCGTTCGGCCTGCACGCGTACAGCGAACTCCAGTCGGTCGTCTGGGCGTCCTGAGCCCGCTCCGCACCCTTTCGAGAGGACCGCAGCCATGCGAGGCGTCATCTTCGACGGGAAGCACCCCCTGGTCGCCGACGATCTGGAGGTCCGCGCACCGGGCCCCGGCGAGGTCCTCGTCGCCGTCGCGGCCGCGGGCCTGTGCCACAGCGACCTGTCCGTGGCCGACGGCACCATCCCGTACCCGCTGCCCGTGGTGCTCGGGCACGAGGGCGCGGGCGTGGTCGAGGCCGTGGGGCCCGGCGTCACCCACGTCGCGCCCGGCGATCACGTGGCCCTGTCCACGCTCGCCGCCTGCGGCGCCTGTGGCGAGTGCGACCGGGGCCGGCCGACCATGTGCCGCGAGTCGATCGGCAAACCGGCCCGGCCTTTCACCCGCAAAGGTGAGCGACTTTTCCACTTCGCTTCCTGCTCCGCCTTCGCGGAACGCACCGTCGTCAAAGCCGTCCAGGCGGTCAGGATTCCCACCGACATACCGCTGACCTCGGCGGCGCTGATCGGCTGCGCCGTCCTCACCGGCGTCGGCGCCGTCCTCAACCGCGCCCGGGTCCGCCCCGGCGCATCGGTCGTCGTCATCGGCGCCGGCGGGGTCGGGCTCAACGTCCTGCAGGGCGCCCGGATCGCCGGAGCCTCGGTCGTCGTGGCCGTCGACGCCAACCCGCACAAGGAGACGGCGGCCCTGCAGTTCGGCGCCACCCACTTCGTCGGCGCCGGCGCGGTCCCCGATGCTTCGGCCGCCGTCCGCGCCATCCTGCCGGCGGGTGCCGACCACGCCTTCGAGTGCGTCGGCGACACCGGACTCGTCCGGCAGGCGATCGACCTGCTCGACCGGCACGGCCAGGCGGTGCTGCTCGGCGTGCCGCCAGCCGGCGCCGAGGCGTCCTTCTCCGTCTCGTCCCTCTACCTCGACAAAGCGATCCTGGGCTGCCGCTACGGCTCCTCGCGCCCGCAGCACGACATCGCCCTCTACGCCCGGCTCTACCAGGAGGGACGCCTCCTCCTGGACGAACTCGTCACCAGGACCTACCCGGTGGAGGACTTCGCGCAGGCCGCGGACGACACCCTGAACGGCCGCGTCTCCCGCGCCGTCCTCACCTTCCGCCGCTGAAACGCGGCCCTGCGACCGCCGATCCGCCCGGACGGCGCAGCCCGGACGACGCCGCCCGGCCGCACTCAGCGCCGGGCGGCCCGGCCCACCGCACGGAACGTCCGCCGGTAGGCGGTCGGGGAGACGCCGAGCGCCGCCTGCAGGTGCTGCCGCATCGACGCGGCCGTGCCGAACCCGGCGTCCCGCGCGACCTGGTCGACGGAGAGGTCGCTGTCCTCCAGCAGATGGCGCGCCCGCTCGACGCGCTGCTGCGTCAGCCACTGGCCCGGGCTGATGCCGACCTCTTCGCGGAAGCGGCGCGTGAACGTCCGCACGCTCATCGCCTCCTGCTCGGCCATGTCCCGCAGCTGGATGGGCCGGTCCAGCCGTCCCAGCGCCCAGGCGCGGGCCGCGGTGGTCGTCGCGAGCTGGGGTTCGGGAACCGGCCGCTGGATGTACTGTGCCTGGCCGCCGTCGCGGTGCGGCGGGACGACGCTGCGCCGGGCCACCTCGTTCGCCACGGCCGTGCCGTGGTCGCGCCGCACGATGTGCAGGCACAGGTCGATGCCGGAGGCCACGCCGGCCGACGTCAGGACGTCGCCGTCGTCGACGAAGAGCACGTCGGCGTCCACCCGGACGGACGGGAACATCCGCTGGAAGCGTTCCGTGCTGGTCCAGTGCGTGGTCGCGGGCCGGCCGTCTAGGAGGCCCGCTGCCGCGAGGATGTACGAACCGGTGCAGATCGACACCATGCGCGTGCCGGGGCGTATGCGGGCGAAGGCGGCGGACAGGTCGTCGCCGAGCCGGCCCTCGTCGTAGGGCAGCCCGAACTCGTAGGAGGCCGGAACGACGATCGTGTCGGCCTCGGCCAGGGCTTCCGGGCCGAGCTCGACGTTGATCGAGAAATCGGCGTCGGTCTGCACCGGCCCGGCCTCCAGGGCGCAGGTCACCACCTCGTACAGCGGGTCCCCGGAGGATGTCCTGGCCTTGCCGAAGATCCGGTACGGGATGGCCAGTTCGAACGGGATCACGCCCGCCAGGGCGAGCACGGCCACGCGGTGCGGCGGCGCGTCGGGATGCTGGTCGGAGCGGGTGATCCCCGCCGTTCTCTGCGTCATTTCCGTTCGCCCCCCACAAGGCTTCCGTGCTGTTCGGTCTGTCCGGTCTGCTCGGCACTGCCCGGTCCGGCGTGACGGGATCCGGCCGGATCGCTTGGCCCGATCCTAACGGGTGCTGTCCTTTCGGCCACTCGTCCGGAGGGGAGCCCCTCCTGATGCTGATGTCGTGACCCACGCAACCGGACTTCCCACCCCGCCGGAGAGCCCCTCCGGGCGCCCGGGCCCCTCCGTGTCCCCGGGCGCCGCCGCAGGCCCCGGCCGGCGCCGCCCGCGCCTCCACCGCGCCTGGTCCGTGGCCGCCGTCACCTTCGTGACGATCATCGGCGCGGCGGGCTTCGCCTCCCTGCCCGGCCTGCTGATCGAGCCGCTCCACGGCGAGTTCGGGTGGTCGCGCGGCACGATCGGCTTCGCCGCTTCCGTCAACCTCGCCCTGTACGGCCTCACGGCGCCGTTCGCCGCCGCCCTGATGGACCGGTTCGGCATCCGCAAGGTCGTCGCCTGCGCCCTGACCGTGATCGCCGCCGGCGCCGGGCTGACGGTCTTCATGACCGCCGCATGGCAGCTCGTGCTGTGCTGGGGCGTGCTCGTCGGCCTCGGCAGCGGCTCGATGGCCCTGGCCTTCGCGGCCACGGTCACCAACCGGTGGTTCACGGCCCGGCGGGGACTGGTCACCGGAATCCTCACCGCCGCCGGAGCGTCCGGGCAGCTGGTCTTCCTTCCGCTGCTCTCCTGGATCGTCGAGCACCACGACTGGCGGCCCGCCGCCGTGACCGTCTCCGTCGCCGCCCTCGTCGTCGTGCCGTTCGTGTGGCTGCTGCTGCGCGACCACCCGGCGGACGTCGGCCTCGCCCCGTACGGCAGCGACGTCCCCGTACCGAAGCCGGCGCCCGCGCCCGGTGCGGCGCGGCGTGCGGTCAGGGCGCTGCTCGACGCGGCACGTACGGGGCCGTTCTGGCTGCTGGCAGGGACCTTCGCGATCTGCGGAGCCTCCACGAACGGTCTGGTGAAGACGCACTTCGTGCCCGCCGCGCACGACCACGGCATGCCGATGACGGCCGCCGCGGGGCTGCTCGCCGTCATCGGCATCTTCGACATCGCCGGGACCATCGCCTCCGGATGGTTCACCGACCGGTTCGAGGCGCGCAGGCTGCTGGCCGTCTACTACGGGCTGCGGGGCCTGTCCCTGATGTTCCTGCCGATGCTGCTGGCGCCCTCCGTCCACCCGCCGATGGTCTTCTTCATCGTCTTCTACGGTCTCGACTGGGTCGCCACCGTGCCGCCCACCATCACCCTGTGCCGCGAGCACTACGGCGAGGACAGCGCGATCGTCTTCGGCTGGGTGCTCGCCTCCCATCAGGTCGGCGCCGCAGTGGTGGCCTTCCTGGGCGGCGTGGCCCGTGACGCCTTCGGATCGTACGACCTCGTCTGGTACGCCTCGGGCGCGCTGTGCGCCGTAGCCGCCCTCATGGCCCTGGTCATCCGCAGGCGACCGCAGGCGGCCGGGCGGGTCGCGGCGGGCACGGCGTAAGCGCATACATGCGGTCAAGCAGGGATCAATCGGTCGGCAAAAGCAACCTCTCAGCCCCCGGGGGAATCCTTCCCTGGGGAGAGGGGCAGTGATGACACAGCACACTGAGCCGGAGGCCGTACCGGACGCGATACCGGAAGCCGCACCGGTCGACGCGGTGACGGGCGCCGGGTCCGGGGAGACCCCTCGGGCGCAGAGGCGCGTGATGCATCCGGACGGGTTCGGCGCGGCGTTCTGCGCGTCGATGGCCGCGCTGTGCGCAGAGGCCGCCGTCGCCGGGACCACCGGCATCCTCGTGCTGCTCTCGCGCGAGCACGAAGGCCTGCCGCACGGCCTCCTGGTGATCGCCGGGATCGTGTTCGCCGTCGCCCTGCTCGGCGTCCTCGTCAGCGGGTTCGTCACGGCCGTCGCCGTGATGCCCGCACTGGCGCTCGCCCGTACGGTCACCCGCCGCCCGGGCCGCCGCGACGGCCCGCTGTGGAACGCGGCCGCGGTGCCCTTCGTGTCGGCCGCCGCGGTGGCCGTGTTCGGCGGCGTGTCGGCCCTCGGCAGCCTCTCTCCGGCGGCCCCGCTGAAGTACCTCCTGTGGTGGGCCTGCCTCACGGCCGCCCTGCTGCCCGCCACCCTGATCGCCGGAGTCGCCGGACAGCGCGTCCGGGACGGCCGGTCGGAGCGCACGGCCCGCAGGGTCGCGCGCGACGGCGCCGTCGCATGGCTCGCCGTGGGGGCCGTCGGGGCCGCCGTCTACGGGACCGGAGCCGTCGAGGTCTACCAGCCGCCCAGGCTCGACTCGGCGCAGCTCGCCGGCGTCTGGACCGACGGCCGCGACGGCACGGTCAAGCTGTCCGCCGACGGCACGGCCGTGGCCGAGGGCCTCGACAACTACGTGTGGGACGGCACCGGCAAGGACCGGCCGAAGGACTGCGACGGCTCGGGGACGTGGAAGCCGGTCAAGGACAACGGGAAGGTCCAGGGCCTGTCGCTGCGCATCGGCTCGTGCGAGCTCAGGCGCAACTGGAGCGTCAGCGGCACCGGCAAGGAGCCCCGGCTCTTCCACGAGATCGGCAAGCCGGGCTCCGGCAAGCGGTACGTGCTGACGAAGGTCGTCGAGCACGAGAAGTGACCGCCGCGCCGGGGCCCGGCGGTCACAGGTCGGGGCCCGCCGGTCACAGGCCGGGGGCCTGTCGGTCACAGGTCGAGCGCGGTGAACGTTCCGAACGTGCTCCCGTAGAAGATCAGTGGCCCCTCCTGGGCCGCGGCCGCGGCCTCGTCCGCTCCCAGCGCCTCGACGCGCCCCACGACGATGAGGTGGTCCCCGCCCGTGTGCACGGCGTGCACCGTGCAGTCGGCCCACGCGAGCACGTCCGCGAGCAGGGGTGACCCCGTCGCGGGCGAAGGGCCGTGCCGTACGCCCGTGAACTTGTCCGCCGCCTGCGCGCCGCTCACCGCGAAGGCCCTGCAGAGTGCGCTCTGCCCGGCGCCGAGGATGTTGACGCAGAAGACCCCGGCGCGGGCGATGCGCGGCCAGGTGGTGGACGTGCGGCCGACCATGAAGACCACGAGCGGCGGATCGAGGGACAGCGAGGCGAAGGACTGGCACGCGAAGCCCGCGGGCGGTCCGCCGCCGGCGCCGGGTGCGGTGATCACGGTGACGCCGCCGGCGAACCGGCCCAGGACGCGGCGCAGTTCCCGGGGAGCGGGCGGAGGCGGCTCGTCCGCCCGGACGGCCCGCAGCTCCGGCCGGGGCATCGGGTCGGGCGGTGGCGTCGCGGGGGCCGGTGTGCCGGCGGGGCGCAGATAGCGGACGGCGAGGGCGGCCATGCCTGCGTGTCCCATCATGAAGGCCATTGAATCTGATGGTTCGTCAGTTTTGAAGGTTCCCGGGACCGCTAATGCCCCCGGTAGGCCGGGCTGCGGTGTTCGAGGAAGCTCTTGACGCCCTCCCGTGCGTCCTCCGTCGTCATGTTGATCTCCTGAGCGGCGGCCTCCGCGGCGAACGCCGCCGCACGGTCGCTGTCCAGCGAGGCGTTGACCAGCTGTTTCGTCAGAGCGAGGGCCCGTGTCGGCCCCGTGGCGAGCCGCTCGGCCCACGAGCGCGCCGTGGCCGTCAGCCCCGCCCCGGCCACGACGCGGTTGACCAGCCCCATCCGCTCCGCCTCGGCGGCGGTGAGCGCGTCGCCGAAGAACATCAGCTCCTTCGCCCGCTGCGGCCCCACCAGCCGCGGCAGCAGGTACGCGCCGCCGCCGTCGGGGACGAGGCCGCGGCGCACGAACACCTCGACGAAGGTGGCGGATTCGGCCGCGAGGACGAGGTCGCAGGCCAGCGCGAGGTGCGCGCCCAGCCCCGCCGCGGTCCCGTTCACGGCGGCGATCACGGGCTTCTCGCAGTCCAGCACGGCGGCGACCAGCCGCTGGGCGCCCCGGCGGATCGTGCGCGCCACGTCGCCGGGCAGCCGGCCCGAGGCGACGGACGCCGCCGATACGCCCGGAACGGCCGGGTCCATGGCGCTGGACGCGGTGGCGCGCAGGTCGGCGCCGGCGCAGAACGCCGCGCCCGTGGCCGTGATGACGACGGCCCTGACGGCCGGGTCCGCCGAGGCCCCGGAAAGCTGGGAAATCAGGAGTTCCCGCTGCTCGGGGGCTATGGCGTTCATGACCTCGGGGCGGTTGAGCGTGATCCACGAGACCCCGTTGTCAGTGGTGTGGAGTATCACTGAGTCATCGGGACCGCCGCGGTCGAGCGGCTTGTCACGGGGGGAGAGGGACATGGGGGTTCTCCTGCTTCCACGCGCTGCCGCGCGCTGTTCAGTGGCAGAAGGCGAGCGCGTCCAGGGCCACGGCGCCCTGACCGCGCTCGAGCACCACCAGGGGGTTGATGTCGAGTTCGGCGAGTGCCCCGCCCAGCTCCAGAGACATGCGCTGGACACGCAGGACGGTCTCCACGAGCGCGTCCACGTCGGCCGGGGGCGCCCCCCGGACGCCGTCCAGCAGGGCGCGTCCGCGCAGCCCTTCGAGCATGGCGCGCGCGTGGTCCTCACCGAAAGGCGGCACGGCCACCGCGGTGTCGCGGAGGACCTCCACCAGCGCCCCGCCCAGGCCGACGGTCACCGTCGGACCGAAGAGACTGTCGGGCGAGATGCCGACCACCATCTCGACCCCGCGGCCGACGAGTTGGCAGACGAGGACGCCGTCCAGCGGCAGCCCTTCGTAGCGCGCGATGTCGGTGAGCTCGCGATAGGCGTCGCGGACCTGGCTGGCCGAGGTCAGGCCGATCTTGACCAGCCCCAGCTCGGTCTTGTGCGCGAGCTGCGGGCCCGAGGCCTTCATCACCACCGGGTAGCCCACGAGCCCGGCCGCCCGTACGGCCGCCGCCGCGCTGGTCACCAGCTGCTCGCGGGGCACGCGTATGCCGTACGCGCGCAGCAGCTGCTTGGCCGCGTGCTCGCTGAGTTGCTCGCCCGGGCGCATGAGTTCCTGCGCCTTGCGCGCCGAGGGGGACGGGGTGCGGGGCGCGGTGTCGAAGGGGGAGCGGTAGGTCGCGGTGAAGCGGTGGTGGCCGAGGTAGGCGCGCACGGCGGTGACGCAGTTGGAGAAGGTGCGGAAGGTGGCCACGCGCGAGGAGCCGAGAAGGGTGGTGCGATAGGCGTCCTCGGTGCCGACGGGGGAGCCCCAGACCACGCAGACCAGCTTGTCCGTCTGCTCCGCCGCGTCGACGAGGTCGCGCACGAGCTTGTCGCTCATGGGCGGGAAGGGTCCCGGCACGGGGCAGATGAGCACGCCGATCGAGGGGTCGTTCAGCAGCGCGTCGATGATCTTGCGCCCGCGATGGTCGCCGACGGGATGGCCGCCGCAGTCCACGGGGTTGGCCACGTTCAGGTACTCCGGGATCCACTGGTGGAGCTCGGCCTGCTTCGCGGCGGAGAGGGCGGGGAGCGCCAGGCCCGCGGCCGTGGCCAGGTCGGCGAAGTGGGCGCCGGTGCCGCCGGATATCGAATAGACGGCGACACCGGGGGCCCGCGGCGGCCGGGCGCGGGCCAGCAGTGCCGCGGTGTCCTGCAGCTCGTCCAGGCTGTCGACACGGATCACGCCGAACTGCCGCATGGCCGCGTCCACCACGTCGTCCGCGCCGGTCAGCTTGCCGGTGTGGGAGGCGGCGGTGCGGGCGCCTGCCTCTGTCCGGCCGACCTTGACGGCGACGACGGGCACCTTGTGCCGGGCGGCCCGGTCCGCGGCGAGCAGGAAGGCGCGGCCGTCCTTGAGGCCTTCCACATACGCGGCGATCGCTCCCACCTCGGGCCGGGTGGCGAAGTAGGAGATGAAGTCCGCGCACTCCAGGTCCGCTTCGTTGCCCGTGGGCGCCCAGTGCGAGAGGCGGACGCCGAGCTCCTGGAGGGCGAAGACCGGGCGGCCCTGGTGGCCCGACTGGGTGATCAGGGCGATGGCGGGGCCGTCGAGGTCGTCGCGGAAGCGCTCGAAGGCGTTGAGGTTGGTGTTCGGGCCGAGGAGGCGGACCCCGGACCGCCGGGCGGCGTCCGCGAGGGCGGCCTGGGCGGCGGCGCCCGCGGGGCCGGTCTCGGCGAATCCGGCGGCGAAGGCCACGGCGAAGGCGGCCTTCGAGCCGTCCAGCTCCTCCAGGACGGGGAGCGGGTCGCCCACGAGGAGGACGGCGAGGTCGACGCGTTCGGGCAGGTCGCGAACGGACGGATGGCAGGGGAGGCCGAAGACGGAGGTACGGGTGGGGTGTACGGGGTGCAGGCGCGCGCCGACCCGTTCGGACCAGGCGATGAGCTGCCGGGTGATGCCGGTGTTGGGGCGGCCCTCGGCGTCCGAGGCGCCGATGACGGCGACGGTCTCGGGGCGGAAGAGCCGGTCCAGGTCGGGTATGTCCGAGCGCAGCGGCCTGCCGCTGACGTCGGTGTCCTCGGTGCCGTCGGCCGTGCCGTGGACGGCGGGGCCCGGACGCTCGCCGCAGGCCACCACGCGGGCCGGACGGGAGGTGGTGGTGAGGGTGCCGTGAGTCGATCCAAGCATCGTGTCTCGTCCACTCCTGCTCAATGGCCGACAAGCTGACGTATAGTCAGGCTACCTAGCTGACGTTCTGTCAGGAATGGCGCTGCGGGCAAACAAACGGAGGGCGTGGACGGGAAAACTCCCGGGGAAACGGGCGCGGAATGCAAGGGGGTTGGTGAATTGCACGCGAATCGTCCGCCGGTGCCCCCGGCGTCACCGGAGCGGCGTTTCACAGGGCCGCCGGCGCCGCGTTTCGACATCCCGGAAGCGGACGCCTTCACCCGCCCCTACTGGGAAGCGGCGGGCCGGGGCCGGCTGCTGATACGCCGCTGCCGCGCGGCCGGCTGCGGGCTGGCCCACCACTACCCCAGGGAGTTCTGCCCGCGCTGCTGGAGCGAGGACGTGGCCTGGGAGGAGGCGAGCGGCCGGGCCACGCTCTACACCTGGTCGGTCGTCCACGTGAACGACCTCCCGCCCTTCGGCGGGCGGGTGCCCTACACGGCGGCCGTGGTGGACCTCGCCGAAGGGCCGCGGATGATGACAGAAGTCGTCGGGTGCGAGGAGAGCGGGCTGCGGATCGGCGTGGCACTGGCAGTCCGGTTCCGGGAACTGGAAGGGGCGCGGCCCGCAGGCGAACCGCCCCTGTGCATACCGGTGTTCGGTGCTCCCCTCGACGCCGGTGCGGAACGGGTCAGGGCCAGAGGAGCTCGGTCGTCCAGCCGCCTTCCGCAGGGGGACGGCGACGGTAGTTGAGGCGTACGTGCCGGCGCCGGGCGTCCCCCTGGAAGAACTCGACTTCCTGCGCCTCCAGGACGTACAGGGTCCAGCTGCCGACGGGGGCGTCGGGCTCACGGCGGGCCCGCTCCCAGGCGGCGTCCGAGGCGCGCTCCAGCTCCTCGTACGACGCCAGCACCTCGCTCTGCCTGCCCACCAGCGCCGCCGCCAGTGCGCCCGTGGAGCGCCGGGCCAGGTCCGCCCGGCTCTCCGCGGCGCCCGCGGCCGTCACCGTCCCCTGGATGCGGACCTGACGCCCGACCGTCGGCCAGTAGAAGCCCAGGGCCGCCTCCGGGCGGGCGGCCAGCTCCCGGCCCTTGCGGCTCGTGCGGTGCGTGGCGAAGTGCCAGCCGTGCTCGTCGGCGTCGTGGAGCATCAGCGTCCGCACGGAGGGTCGGCCGGTCGCGTCGGCGGTGGCGAGCGTCATCGTGTGCGGCTCCGGCGTTCCGGCCCCGGCGGCGTCGATGAGCCACTGCTGGAAGAGGGGCAGGGGGTCGGCGGGGGCGGAGGCCGGGTCGAAGTGCGGCAGCTCGGTGTCCCACACGGGCAGGGAACGGAGGAGATCGTGAAACTTCTGCCGGCGGGTGCCGTCCGGTGCGTCTTCGTCGCTCATGGGTCCATCCAACACCGGTGTGGCCCGCATGATGCTGTGGCCTGCGGCCCGATCTCGCATGGCCCGGCTTCGTACGGCCTGGTCCCACATGGCCTGGTCCCACATGGCCCGGCCCCACATGGCCCGGCCCCGCACGGATCGGTTCCGTGCGGCCCGGCCCCGTGCGGCCCGGTCAGTCGCGGGCCAGGACCACGGTCCCCGCCGAGCAGAACCAGCCGCCCGTGCCCGAGGCGACGGCGATCCGCGGGAGCTCCCCGTCCGGCCTGTGCACCTGGCGGCCCTCCTCGGCCTCGCCGCGCAGCTGCCGCACGGCCTCGACCAGGAGGAACAGGCCCCGCATCCCGGGGTGGCAGGCGGAGAGGCCGCCGCCGTCCGTATTGACCGGCAGCCCGCCGCCCACCGTCAGCCTGCCGTGCTCCGTGAAGGCGCCGCCCTCGCCCTTGGCGCAGAAGCCGAGGTCCTCCAGCGTCACGAGCGTCATATAGGTGAAGGCGTCGTACAGCTCGGCCACGTCCACCTCCGCGGGGGTGACACCCGCGCGCGCGAAGGCCAGCCGTCCGGAGCGCGCGGCGGGGGAGACGGTGAAGTCCTCCCACTCCGACATCGCCGTGTGGGACACCGCCGTGCCGGATCCCAGCACCCACACGGGCGGCCGGGCGATGTCCGCGGCGTACTCCTCGGCCGCCAGCAGCACGGCGCAGCCGCCGTCCGACCGGATGCAGCAGTGGAGCTTGGTGAACGGGTCGGCGATCACGGGGCCGCCGAGGACGTCGTCCACGGTGATCGGGTCGCGGTACATGGCGTGGGGGTTGTGGCGGGCGTTGGCGCGCGCCTGGACGGCGATGCCGGCGAGCTGTTCCGGCGTGGTGCCGTACTCGTGCATGTGGCGGCGTGCGGCCATGGCGTACTTGGCGATGAGCGTGTGCCCGTAGGGGGCTTCGAACTGCAGCGGGCCCCGGGTGCCGTAGGAGAGGCCGGCGGTCCGGCGTCCCGCCTTGAGGTCGGCGCGGGCGGTGGAGCCGTAGACGAGGAGGACGGCGTTCGCGTGGCCCGCGGCGATGGCGTCGGCCGCGTGGGCCGCCATGACCTCCCAGGTGGCGCCGCCGACCGAGGTCGAGTCCACCCAGGCGGGGCGCAGGCCCAGGTGGTCGGCGATCTCCATGGGGGCCAGGGTGCCCAGGCCGGCGGAGGCGAGCCCGTCGACGGCGGACCGGTCGAGCCCGGAGTCGGCCAGGGCGCGCCGGGCGGCCTGTGCGTGGAGGTCGTAGGGGGTGGCGGAGTCGACCCGCCCGCAGTCCGAGAGGGCGATGCCGACGACGGCGACCTTGCGTGCGCGGCGGACGGAGGCCATGAACTGACGCTACATCAGATGAGGGGTGGGAAAGTCGGGTTGCCGGATTTAAAATGACGGCCCGTCAGATCCGGGAGGGCGTGTCCCATGGATGCCGCATTCACCGAGGAGCAGGGCGAGATCCGGCGCACCCTGCGCGAACTGCTGCTCAAGCGCTGCGGGCCGGACGGGATCCGGGCCGCGGTCCGCACCCGGGCCGGTTACGACGAGCCGCTGTGGCGGCAGCTGGCCGAGCAGCTGGGGCTGCCCGGGCTCGCCGTGGAGCGACGCCACGGAGGCGTGGGATGCGGCCCCACGGAGCTCGCCCTGGCCTGCGAGGAGACGGGTCGCATGCTGCTGCCGTCCCCGCTGCTCGCCACCGCGGGCCTCGTGGCCCCCCTGGTCGCCGCGCTGGGCACGCGCACGCAGCGGACGGAGCTGCTGCCGCGCATCGCCTCCGGCGAGCTGACGGGCGCGCTCGCACTGCCCCGGACCTCGCTGCCCGTGGCACTCGGCCTGACCGCGCCGGGCGGCGGCGACTGGGCCGGCGGCGGCAGGGCGGGCGGCGTACAGGCGCGGCCGGGCGTGGACGATCCGGGCTGGCGCCTGTACGGCGACGCGGAGCAGGTCCTCGACGGGCACAGCGCGGGAGTGCTGCTGGTCGCCGCCCGCACGGGCGGGTACGCACGCGGTCGCACGCTGCTGTTCGTCCTGCGGCCGGACGTGGTGCGCGGGGTGCGCCGTACGCGGCTGACCGCGCTGGACGAGACGCGTCCGCAGGCGCGGATCGAGCTGCGGGACGCGGAGGCCGATCTCCTCGGCCTCGTGGACGACGAGGTCCCGGCCGCGCTGGCCCGGCTGGGCGGGAGCGTTGCGGCGATGCTGGCCGCGGAGGCCGTCGGCGCGGCGGACCGGGCGCTGGAGATGACCGTCGAACACGTCCGGGCGCGTGAGCAGTTCGGGCGGCCCATCGGCTCCTTCCAGGCCGTCAAACACCGCCTGGCCGATCTCTACGTGTCCGTGCAGGCGGCGCGCTCGGCGGCGTACTACGCGGCGTGGGCGGCGGGAGACACGGCGGAGGCAGTGGACGCAGGGGCGGCAGGAGACGCAGAGATGGCAGGAGACGCGGGGGCGGCGGATGACGTAAGGGCGGCCGGAGACGCCGGCATCGCCCTCGCACAGGCGTTGGAAACGCTGCGGGCGGTGACCGCGGAGGCCGTCCAGCTGCACGGGGGCATCGGGGTGACGTGGGAGCACGACGTGCAGCTGTACTTCAAACGGGCTGCTTCGGACGGCCTGCTCTTCGGGCCCCCGGAGCGGTTGCGCGCCCGGGCGGCGGAGGTCGCCGGGCTGTTTGCCGGGCGCCCCGAGCGGGAAGCGGTGGCTCCGTGAACGGCACTGCGGCCCGGAGCGGGCAGCACGGGCACCGCAAGGAGCGCCTGGAGCGCGTGGTGCAGAGGCTCTCCTCGACCCGTACGTTCGCGCGGATCGCGCCGCACTGCGTGCCGGCCCTGGACCGTGCGGTGCACCGGCTGACGGGCGGCAGGACGCTGCTCAGCGCCCGCATGCTGCCCGGCCTGGTGCTCACGTCGACCGGCGCGCGGACGGGACAGGCGCGGCGTACGCCGCTCGCCTGCATGACGGAGGGGCCGAAGGGGAAGCCGCCGACTGCGTGGGTTCTGGTGGGGAGCAACTTCGGGCGCCCCGGTCACCCCGCCTGGACCGCGAACCTGCTGGCGCACGCGGAGGCGGAGATCAGCTGGAGGGGGCGGGAGGTGCCGGTGCGGGCCCGGCTGCTGACGGGTGCGGAGCGCAAGGCCGCGTGGGAGGCGGTGGTGGCGTTCTGGCCGCCGTACGCGCGGTACCAGGCGCGCGTGGACCGGGAGATCCGGCTGTTCCGGCTGGAGCCGCGTCCGGACGGCGAGGAGTGAGGGAGAACGGCGAGGAGCGCGGGAGAAGGGACTGAGGGCGGAAATCACTGCGGCGGGCCCCCCCCCCGCCCCGCCCGGGGGGGGGCCCCCGCCGCGGGGGCCCGGGGGGGCGAG
>NZ_JANIID010000061.1:0-26175 GCF_024519335.1 Streptomyces telluris | reverse complement strand
GGGCGCGGGCCCGGCGCCGCCGCTCTCGCCCGGGGTGCGCGGCCGGCCGCCGCACCGCGGTGGTCAGCCGCGCGCCCGCAACCGCCGGTACGCCTCCAAGCCGTCCGGCACCCACTCCCACTCCCCGAGGCGCTCCTCCAGTTCCTCCTCGGAGAGGAACGCGTGCCAGGCGACCTCCTCCGCCTGAGGCCGCACCGGCGCCTCGCAGCGGACCTCGTACACCGCCGACCACCACGAGCCCCCCGGCCCCTCGTACAGGAACCGGAACAGCGGGTCCGGGGCCGGCAGGCCCCGGACGCCCAGTTCCTCCTCGGCCTCCCGCAGCGCCGCCTCGTCGTACGTCTCGCCCGCCCCGACGACCCCGCCCACGAACATGTCGTACCGCGAGGGAAAGATCAGCTTCCCGGGCGTGCGCCGGTGGACGAAGACGCGCCCCTCCGCGTCCCGGGCGAGGACGAACACGCAGCGGTGCCGCAGCCCCAGGGCGTACGACTCGCCGCGCGCGGCCTGCCCCACCACCCGGTCCTGCTCGTCGACGATGTCCAGCAGTTCGTCCGCCGGCAGCGGTGTCTGATCGCTCATGCCCCCATGAAACCAGCGTCAGTGCGGCTGGAGGTCGCGCACGCGGTCGAATTCGGAGCTGCCCGACGGCATGGCCGGGTGCCGCCCGATGAGCACGATGCCGGTCACGATGGCGGCCAGCCCGGCGGCCTCCCAGGCCAGCGCGGCGGGCGAGGTGTGCAGCCGGTCGCCGAGGAAGCCCACGCCGCAGGCGATCCCCGCGAGCGGCTGGGCGGCGGTCAGCGCGGGCAGGGACAGCCGCAGCGGCGCCGTCTCGAAGGCGCTCTGGACGAACACCAGCGCCGTCACGCCGAGGACGAGCACCCCGTACGGCTGCCAGCTCAGGAAGAACGCGGTCCAGCCGTGCTCGGAGAGCCGTTCGCCGCTGACGCGCGTGAGGGCGTCCTGGACGCCGTAGAGCAGCCCGGCGGCCACTCCCAGGAGCGGCGCCTCGACGCTCATCCGCACGCGCTTGGAGATCGCCGCCATCGCGAGCGCGCCGCCCAGCATCACCCCGATGACCAGCCAGTGCCGCAGCGGATCGGTGACGGTGGCGCCGCCGTGCGGCCGGCCCGCGAGGATGAACGCCGCGACGCCGCCGGCCAGCAGCCACAGCCCGCCCCAGCCCGTACGGCCCAGGGGCTGGCGGGTCTGCCGACGGGAGAGGGCCATGGCGAAGAGCAGGTTCGTCGCGAGCAGGGGTTCGACCAGCGACACCTCGCCCTGGTTCAGCGCGATCGCGCCGAGCACCATGCCGCACACCATCATCCCGATGCCGGCCCGCCAGCGCGGCATCCGGACCAGGTCGAGCAGCAGCCGCAGGGAGAGGAAGTCGCTCATCGGGGCCCGCTGCGCGGCGTTCTGCTGGAGGACGAAGCCGATGCCCAGGCAGCAGGCCGCGCTCACGGCGAAGGCGAAGACCAACACGTCGCGCACCTCAAGACCATTCGGTCGTCGGGGACTTGACAGAAAAACGATAGCCGCCTTGTGGGCGGTGTGACGGCCGGGTACCCCTCTTTCGGGCGGCCATCCCCTCCAACGGTCGACACCGCCCGGGAGTGCCCCGGGATCGTTCGAACTGCTGTTCTTCGGCAAGCTGTACCCATGGACGGGCCCATGGATGTATCCATGGCCCGGGCGTCACGGTCCGGAGGGAGTGAACGACGGTAACCGGAACTGACGGCTTGTGAGTTGATGACGTGTCAGAGCCAAGATCGGGTCTTGACTCGGAGCCGTGACTACCGCTTTGCTGTGCGTGACTGACATGGATGAATGCGGACGCCCCGACCCGGCGGCCGGAGGGGACGTACGCCGTGGAGGAAGCCCGCAGATGACGCCCCCGCCCCCCCTTGGGAAAGCGGCCCGGGCTGCCCGCTCCCGGAACAAGGACGGAGTGACCTTCGACCCTGCCCTCGACGACGCCGAACTGGCCACCGTCCGTGACGCCCTGGCGCGCGGCCGCTGGTCGGAGGCCCGCAACCTCCTCGCCGAGACCGGCGACGACTGGGACCGCCGCGGCCACCGCCTGGTCGTCCTCGCCGAAGGCCCCTCCAGCGTCGCCTGGGCCCGCGAGTGGCAGCTCGCCGAGCCCGACAGCCCGGACGCCGCCGCCCTCCTCGCCTGCGCCACCGTCTTCCGCGCCGTGAGCGGCAAGGACAGCCCCGAGGCGGCGCGCGCCGCCTGCCTGACGGCCGCCAGGATGGCCCCCGCCGACCCGTCCCCCTGGCTCGCCGTCCTCATCCTCGCCCGCCGCACCGGCACCGACGACGAGCGCGTCCGCGCCTTCGACCAGGTACGCGCCCGTCACCGCGACCACCACCACGCCCACCACCTCATGGCCGCGTGCCTGGCCGAGCACCAGAAGGGCGACCGCGACGACCCCCTGCACGAGGTCTACGACTTCGCCGCCTGGGCCGCCGAACAGGCCCCCGCGGACTCGCCCTTGGCCGTGCTGCCCGTCGTCGCCCACGCCGAGCGCTACCGCGTCCTCGCGCGCGCCGGCGTCGAGCCCGGCGACCCGGCCCGCTCCGGCCACTGGACCAGCCGCCGCGCCCGCCAGGTGATGAAGGCCGCCTTCGACTGGTGGCTCGAATGGGACGTCGACGACAACGCCGCCGGCAGCGCCCACCCCCGGCGCAAGGCCGACCTGAACTACCTCGCCCACGCCAAGCTCCACGAAGGCCGGCTCGCCGAGGCGGCCGCCCTCCTCACCCGCATCGGCCCGCACGCCACCCGCGCCCCCTGGTCCTACCCCGACCGGGACCCCGCGAAGGCCTTCCGGGCCGCGCGCCGCGCCGCCCTCGGCTCGGCCTGACCGGCCACCGGCCCGGCCGGCCCGACGCCGCCCGGCCGCGCGCATCCCCTACGATCACCCCCCGCTCACCCATGGGAAGGACCACCCCGCCATGACGACGGGCACGACGAGCGAGATCAGCACGTTCAAGGGGCAGGACAGACGCCTGCGCGCCGACCGCATAGGCCTCGCCGGTCTGCTCCTGTCGGTCGTCGCCGCCAGCGCGCCCCTGATGGTGACGGCGGGCGTCATGCCCACCACCTACGGGACGATGGCCATCGTCGGCCAGCCCCTGCTGTTCGTCATCCTCGGCGTGGTGCTGACCCTCTTCAGCTTCGGCTACGCCGAAATGAGCCGCCACGTCCACAACGCCGGCGCCTTCTACGCCTACATCGCCCGCGGCCTCGGCGGCACGGCCGGCGCCGCCGCCTCCGTCGTCGCCCTCGTCGCCTACAGCCCCATGCAGTTCGGCATCTACGGCATCTTCGGCTACGAGCTCTCCGGCCTGCTCGACAAGCACCTCGGCCTCGCCGTCGCCTGGTGGGTCCCCGCCCTCGCCGCCGTCCTCGTCGTCGGCGTCCTCGGCTGGCTGAAGATAGACCTCAGCGCCAAGGTGCTCGGCGTCCTGCTGCTCATCGAGTGCGTGATGGTCGTCGCCTTCGACTTCGCCGGCCTCGCCGACCCGGGCCCGCAGGGCGTCTCCCTCCACGCCTTCGACCCCGCCACCCTCGGCGGGGGCGGCCTCGGCACCGCCCTGTGCTTCACCATCGCGGCCTTCGTCGGCTTCGAACAGGCCGCCGTCTACGCCGAGGAGACCAGCCGCCCGAACGTCGTCGTCGCCCGCGTCACCTTCCTCGCCGTCGGCTTCGTCGCTCTCTTCTTCGCCCTGAGCTCCTGGGCTCTCAGCGTCGCCGCCGGCCCGGACTCCGTCGTCGGCCTCGCCCAGGAGAAGGGCCCGGACCTGCTCTTCGCCCTCACCGAGGAACGGCTCGGCAGCACCTTCACCACCGTCATGCACGTCTTCTACGTGACCGGCATGTTCGCCGCGATGCTCAGCTTCCACAACGTCGTCGCCCGCTACGCCTTCGCCATGGGCCGCGAGGGCCTGCTGCCCGCCGCCGTCGGCCGCACCTCCCGCGCGAGCGGCGCCCCGGCCCACGGCTCCCTGCTGCAGAGCGCCGTCTCGCTGATCGCCGTCCTCCTCTTCGCCGTGACCGACGGCGGCCCGCACGGCGACCCGACCGCACCCGTCCTGCGCCTGTTCACCTGGAGCGGCAACGTCGGCGCCCTCGGCATCATCGTGCTGATGGCCGCCGCGTCCGCCGCCGTCATCGCCTTCTTCATCCGGCGCGGCGCCGCGCGCACGCAGGCGCCGCGCCTGATCGCCTCCGGCGTCGCCGGGGCCGCCCTCGTCGTCATCGCCGTGTACGCGGTCAAGGACTTCGACGTCCTGCTCGGCGCCGACCCCGGATCGCCCCTGCGCTGGATCCTGCCGGGCACCATCGGCGCGGCCGTCCTCGCCGGCATCGGCTACGGCGTCGTCCTCAAGTACCTGCGCCCCGCGGTGCACGGCAGCATCGGCCTCGGCAACGAGGCGTTCCAGCTGGAGAAGGCGGCCTCGGCGGCCGGACCGCGCGGGGACTGACGAAGAGCGGGCGGACGGGGGAGCGGAAAGAGCAGGGGCGGGGAGAGGAACGTGAGGGGCAGCGGCTCGCGGGCCTACTCCTCCACGCCCTTCCCCACCCGCCGCGACACCGTGAACGCATACAGGTCCAGCACCCCGGGCGGCTCCGCCAGCCCCGGCCCGCCCGCCCGTATCCAGTCCGCCACGTCCGCGAGCACGTCGTCGTCGTTGACGAGCCCGAGCCACACGGGCCGCCCGCCGGCCGCCCGCCCCGCCGCCGACGGCTGCACGACCACCACGTTCGCCTGGTCGCACACGTCCAGGCACTCGGAGGCCCGCACCTGGGCGGCATCGCCCAACGCCTTCCGCAGCCGCGGGATCTGCCCGGCGTGGTCGACCCCCGGCACCTTCCGCGGATCGCCGCAGCAGCAGCCGCGGCAGACGGTGACACGGCAGGGGGCGGACGCGGTCGCCGGCTTCGGGCCGCGCGCATGGTTGGTGATCATCCGCCAGATGATACGCACGGGCCCCCGCGGCCCGGCCGCCGTGGGAGGAAGCCCCGCACGGCGTCCGGACGCGGACGGTTCAGGCCTTGCCGGACGGTACGTCCAGCTCGAAGTCGGGCAGCAGACGGATCTGCCGCTCGACGCCGTCGTCGCCGCCCAGTTCCGGATAGAACGCGGTCACCTCACGACACAGGGCGGCCAGGTCCTCCTGCGGCTTCCAGTACTGCCGGGCGGCGGCCTTTCCCTTCTTCTGACCGGCCTTCTTCGACTGGCTCCGGACCGTGAACGCGTGGTACTGGAAGGGCGGGCCCGCGTTCACGGTGCCCACGCTCCTGTCCTTGAGGTCGCCGTCCTGGAACGGCGTGCGCATCAGGAGATCGGCGATCGGGTACAGCACGCCCTGCATGGCGGCGATGAAGCCCCGCTCGTAGCCGTACCGCTCGTCCTGCCGGAACGGCTGGGTCCCGTCCACCGTTGTGCGGGTCTGATAGATCTTGTCGAGCAGCGCCAGCACGTAGCAGTAGGCCGCGTCGGAGAGGACCATGAGCTTCCGCACCGGGACGTCGTTGACCTGCTCGATCGTCGGGTTGTCGATGACCGGCCAGACGACCTCGGAGCTGTCGATCGTGTATTTCTCCTGCCCGTTGTCGTCCTTGACGGCACCGATGCCGTCCACTCCCTGCCGGATGCGGAGGAACTTGGTGTAGTGGGAGTCCTCCGTCCTCCGGAGCTCCCCGATCAGCGGGGGTGGGTAGATCGGGTCGATGTGGCCCCTGTCGTGCGGCGCGCCCTCGCCCTGCTCGACGATCACCTTCAGCGCGGCGAGCGCGGTCTTCTCGTCGGTGACCAGCAGCGGTTGCTGCGCGCCTCCGTTCTGGTTCCAGTAACCGCGGTGGTACTGGAGCTGCCACAGATTCCTGGCGGCGAGGTCCGCCCACTTGATCTGTTCGCCCCCCGCCGCCGGGGTGCTCAGATAGGTGATGCCGTCCTCGATGTACTTGTAGAACTCCCCGAGGGAGTGGTAGTCGACGATGTCGACCGCCTCGGTCTGCTTCTTCTCCGACTCCGGGAGTTCGACCTCCAAGAACGTCTGGACCTGCGCGCTGGACAGGCGCCGCAGGTTCAGCATCAGCTCGGGAATCCGGTGGGCCATCGGCGCCGGATACGTGGGCACCGACTCCTTCGCGTAGAGCCGGAGGTCGTCACCGCGGCCGATCGAGACCAGCACGTTCCGGGCGAGGGCCATGTGCTGCATCTCTTCGATGACCACGCCGATCAGGTCGCTCTGGGCCGGCTTCCCCAGAGCCCACTGCGAATAGCCGCGCGTCTTCACCGAGTACGCCGCGTACAGGTACATCGGCACGGTGGAGAGCTCCACGTACGCGGCGGCGCACAGGTGCGCACTCAGTTCGTCCAGCGTCTCGATCTTCCCGCTCCGGGGCTTCGTGACCGCGAGCCGCGGCGTGCTGTTCATGGCTCCTCCGTTCGGGGAAGGGGGGTCGGGCAGGTCACGAGCAGGTGCCGGGCCGTCCAGTCCGCCAGCCACGCGCGCGCCGTACCGGGCGGCGTTCCCTCCAGCGCCTCCTGCCGGGGGACCCCGCGCACCAGTGCGCCGAGAGCCCGGTGGGCGTCCGGGGCGAGCTCGTGGGCCACCACCGTGCAGTCGCGGCGGGCCAGTGCCAGGAAGGTCGCCTGCGGCTCCGGGGGCTCGGGGTCCTCGCCCCCGCGCACCGCCGCCACATAGAGGTGTACGGGGGCGCAGGTGCGCAGCAGCGTCAGTCCGGGGGCCGGGCAGGGCCCGGCGGAGGCGGTTCGGGCGGAGGCGGTTCGGGCGGGGGCGCCGGTCTCCTCCGGCCCCGGCCCGTCCAGGACCTCCGTGAACGCCCGCTCGTACCGCACCACGTCGATGAGCAGGTCGATCCACGCCTCGCGGGCGGCGCCGGGAGCGGTGTCCGGGCGCGTGCGCCGCAGGTGGCCGGCGAAGCCCGCGTCGAGACGGGCGAGGGTGGGGGAACGCGGCGGCCGGGCGTCCAGGTAGTCCAGCGCGAACTGGTCGAAGATCTCCTGGCCGAGCAGCCGGACGGCCCCCGGGTGCAGGCCGCGCATGGTGCCCAGCAGGCGCAGCCGGTAGCCGTTGCGGTAGACGCGCAGCCGTTCGCGCGCGGTGAGCCTGGAGGAGCCGGTGAAGATCTCCTCGGGAGCGCACGGGCCCGTTCCGTACGGGTCCAGGATCGCCGCCTGCATCCGCCGCTGCGCTTCCGCCAGCCCGTCCTCCGCGTCATCCGCCACCGGCCACCGCCCGCGCCGTGTCGAGCTCGGCCAGCAGCTCGGGGAAGGCCGGCAGGTTGTCGTCCCGCTCCAGGAGCGTCGGAACGCCGCCGCCCGTCAGCTCCACGGCCAGCCGGTACAGCTCCCACACCGGCTCGGCCACGGGGGCGTCGTGGGTGTCGACGATGTGACTGCCGTAGTGGGTGTGCCCGGCCAGGTGCATCTGGACCACGCGCTCGTGCGGCAGGGCGCGCAGGTACTCCACCGGGTCGAAGTCGTGGTTGAACGCGGAGACGTGGACGTTGTTGACGTCGAGCAGCAGTCCGCAGTCCGCCTCGCAGGCCGTGCGCGCCAGGAACTCCCACTCGGTGAGGGTGGAGGCGCGGAAGCCCACGTAGCTGCTGGGGTTCTCCAGCACGAGCGTGCGCTCCAGGACGTCCTGCACGGTGCGGACGCGCCGGACGACGTGGGCCAGCGACTCCTCGGTGAAGGGCAGCGGCAGCAGGTCGTGGGTGTTGAGACCCAGGACGCCGGTCCAGCAGAGGTGGTCGGACACCCACAGCGCGCCCACCTCGTCGGCGAGGCGCTTGAGCCGGCGCAGGTAGTCGTGGTCGAGCGGGTCCGTGCTGCCGATGGACAAGGACACGCCGTGCAGCACGAGGGGGTAGGCATCCGCGATCTCGTCCAGCACGCGGCGCCGGGCGCCCTGCGCGTACATGAAGTTCTCCGAGATGATCTCGAAGAATCCGACCGGCGGCCGGTGCGCGCGGATGTAGGGGAGGTGCGGGCTGCGCAGCCCGAGACCGAAGCCGGGACGTCCGGACGGGCCCGGCCGGGCGCCGGGCGGGTCGGGGGCCGTCACCGCCCGCCGCGCCTCCGTCACGCCCCCGCCCCCGGGCCGGGGACGTCGTGGGGGCCGTAGTCGTCGTATTGGGGCATGCAGTCGTCGTCGATGCCCTCGCCGGGCGACGGGCCGAATGCCTTGCCGGCCGCGTACATCCGGGCCTCGAAGAGCCTGCGTGCCTGCTTCCAGACGCTCCTGCCCTTCAGCGGGCCCGCGGAGAAGACGCGGCCCTTGTTGATCGGGCTGGCGCAGCTGCCGTTGTACCGGCACTCCTGCTCGCCGGGGTGGAACTGCGCGTAGTCGCCGCCGGCGTAGCCGCACCCGCCCTGTCCCCGGCACTCGCCCTCGCCGTGGCACACGTGCTGCACGGTCGCGCAGGCGCCGGTGCCCGCCATCGTGGCGTCGCCGCCGGCATCGAGCCCCTGGCAGGAGTTCAGGCCCATACAGACGTGGAGTTCTTTGGGGGGCGGGACGGGGTCGCGGTCCCGGTTCGCTTCGGCAGTCATGGCCACTCGCTCCTCTCGCTCACCGACGTGGTGGAGACGTGCGACCCCACACGGTGGCAGGGCGGACCGCGAGCGCGGGAGGGAGAGAACGGGCCATGCGGGACATCCGGCCACGGGCTCCGGACCGGGGCCCGGGCCCGGCCGGGACGAGGGGCCGGGAAAGCGACCGGAAAACGGCACGGGAAGCAGCCGGGAGGAAGCCGTGGGACGGCCGGGAAAAGCAATGAGGCCCCAGATGAACTGGAGCCTCAGCCTGTGTCCGAGGGGGGACTTGAACCCCCACGCCCGATAAAGGGCACTAGCACCTCAAGCTAGCGCGTCTGCCATTCCGCCACCCGGACTAGGTGTTTTCGTCTTCCGGGCCGCTGCCCTTCCGACGAGGAAAACAATACCAAAGATCTGGGGGTGCTCGATCACATGGCCGGTGGAGCGGATCCCGGCGGATGTGGCGGGCGGATGTCGGCAGCATTGCGGCCTTGGGCTGCGGCGGCCGGAGAGAGAGGATGGCGGAGGACCCACGCCGTGGGCCGCCCTCCCCGGGGCGGCCCACGGCAGCGAACCAGGAGGAGGCAGCGTGAGCGAGTCGAAGCCGGCCGGGGCCGGGGCGGGCAAGGGCGGCAGGGGCGGCGAGGAGGAGGTCGTCGACCTCTGCCGCGATCTGATCCGGATCGACACCAGCAACTACGGCGACCACTCCGGGCCGGGCGAGCGCGCCGCCGCCGAGTACGTGGCGGAGAAGCTCGCCGAGGTCGGGCTCGAACCGCAGATCTTCGAGTCCCACAAGGGGCGCGCCTCGACCGTGGCGCGGATCGAGGGCGAGGACCCCTCCCGGCCGGCGCTCCTCATCCACGGCCACACCGACGTCGTCCCGGCCAACGCCGCCGACTGGACCCACCACCCCTTCGCGGGCGAGATCGCGGACGGGTGCCTGTGGGGCCGCGGCGCGGTGGACATGAAGGACATGGACGCGATGACCCTCGCGGTCGTCCGCGACCGCATGCGCACGGGCCGCAAGCCCCCGCGCGACGTGGTGCTCGCCTTCCTCGCGGACGAGGAGGCCGGCGGCGTCTACGGCGCGCGCCACCTGGTGGACAAGCACCCCGGGCTCTTCGAGGGCGTGACCGAGGCGATCGGCGAGGTCGGCGGCTTCTCCTTCACGGTCAACGAGAACCTGCGGCTCTATCTGATCGAGACGGCCCAGAAGGGCATGCACTGGATGCGGCTCACGGTCGACGGCACCGCCGGCCACGGCTCGATGACCAACAAGGACAACGCGATCACCGAGCTGTGCGAGGCGGTCGGCCGGCTGGGGCGGCACGAGTTCCCGGTCCGGATGACCAAGACCGTGCGCTCCTTCCTCGACGAGCTCTCCGACGCACTCGGCACGCCGCTCGACCCCGAGGACATGGAGACGACGCTCGCCAAGCTCGGCGGCATCGCCAAGATGATCGGCACCACGCTCCGCAACACCGCCGCCCCGACCATGCTGGGCGCGGGCTACAAGGTCAACGTCATCCCGGGGCAGGCCACGGCGCACGTCGACGGAAGGTTTCTGCCGGGGTACGAGGAGGAGTTCCTCGCCGACCTCGACCGCATCCTCGGCCCGCGGGTCCGGCGCGAGGACGTGCACGCGGACAAGGCGCTGGAGACGAGCTTCGACGGCAGGCTCGTCGACGCCATGCAGTCGGCCCTGAAGGCGGAGGACCCGATCGCGCGCGCCGTGCCGTACATGCTCTCGGGCGGCACGGACGCGAAGTCCTTCGACGACCTGGGCATCCGGTGCTTCGGTTTCGCGCCGCTGCAGCTGCCGCCGGAGCTGGACTTCGCCGGCATGTTCCACGGCGTCGACGAACGAGTGCCCCTGGAGGGCCTGAAGTTCGGCGCACGTGTTCTCGACCGATTCCTCGATCAGTGCTGAGATCAGATCTAAACTCCGTAAATTTGTGCCGAGTTAACCGTAACGAGTGAATGATCTGAGGGTTGCGTAGCCCGATTACCTCCTCGTCGTTACAGGTGTGCGGTCCGCGGCTGGGACCGCATTGCCAACAAGGAGGAATCCATGATCAAGAAGGTCGTCGCTTCCGCGGCCGTTACCGGTGGTCTCGTGCTCGCGGGTGCTGGCCTGGCCGCTGCGGACTCCGGCGCCCAGGGGGCCGCCGTGAACTCGCCCGGCGTGGTCTCCGGCAACGTCATCCAGGCTCCGGTCCACGTCCCCGTGAATGTCTGCGGCAACTCGATCAACATCGTCGGGCTGCTCAACCCCACGTTCGGCAACACCTGCGTCAACGACTGACGTCGTGCCTCAACCCGTAAGGGTCTGACATGGGCGGCTCCGGAGTGACTTGCGTGCACTCCGGAGCCGCCCGGGCTTTCGATACGCAAGCATGTGGGCACTTTGTCCCTATTGCTGGCGTGTATCCGTATAGCGCAAGCAGAGAGGCAGGACTCATGCGACAGGTCACGAAGAAGGGCCTGATGACTGCAGCGGCGGCGAGTGGCGTACTCGCAGCCGTGACCGGCAGCTACGCCCAGGCGTCGTCCGGGGCCGGCGGCCACGCGTCGAACTCGCCCGGTGTGGCCTCGGGCAACACCATCCAGGTCCCGGTCCACGTGCCGGTGAACGCCTGCGGCAACACGGTGAACGTGATCGGGGCGCTCAACCCGGCCTCGGGCAACACCTGTGTCAACGGCGGACACCACGGTGGCGGTCACCACGGTGGCAAGGGCAACGGCGGCGGCAACCACGGGCACGGCGGTTCCGGTGCCCACGGCGCCAGCACCGACTCGCCCGGTGTGGCCTCGGGCAACACCATCCAGGTCCCGGTCCACGTGCCGGTCAACGCCTGCGGCAACAGCGTCAACGTCGTCGGCGTGGGCAACCACACCACGGGCAACAAGTGCGCCAACGTGGACGAGGGCGACGGTCACGGATGGCCGGGCCACCCGGGCCACCCGGGCAAGCCTGGTCACCCGGGCAAGCCCGGCCACCCCGGCGGGCACGACGGCACCCACAAGCCGCCGCACCACAACCCGCCCGGTGGGGACCACGGCCACAAGCCGCCGGCGGACCACTCGTCGGACCACCAGAAGCCGGGCGGTCACACCCCGGGCAAGGACAAGCCGGCCACCCACGTCTCCGCCGGGCACAAGCCCGCGCGGACGGACGCCGCGCACACCCCCGCCCCCGAGGTGAAGGCCGAGCACAAGGCGGCCCCCGCCGTCGCCGCGGCCACCGGCCCGGCGGCCAAGGCCGTCGAGCTCGCGCACACCGGCGCGGGCCAGCTGGGCATGGCCGGCGCCGCCAGCGCCGGTCTGCTGCTCGGCGGCGCGGTCATCTACCGCCGCGCGCGTGCCGGACAGAACTGACCCGGATCACCCGGAAGCGGTTCGCACAGCACGGAGCGGGTCCCGCGACGCGGGACCCGCTCCGTCTGCGTGTCACCAGGTGGCGCGCACCTGGCGGATGATCCTGCGGCGCAGCCGCACCTTGCGGCTGCCGTCGGGGTAGAGGCGAAGTCGGTCCAACTCCCAGTGTCCGTACTCGGCGTGGTCGGTCAGCAGGCGTGTGGCGGCACCCCGGGAGACCCCCCGCGGCACATACACATCACAGAATTCGTATTCCGGCATCGCATCTATTGTGCGGGAACGGGCCCTGTGCGGATAGCGTCTGCACTATGTCTGATGCTGCGCAGCCATCCGCTGCCGAGGTACGCGCCGCCGCCGAGGCGGTCAAAGCCGCTCTGGACCGCCACCTCGACGCCGTCGAACGCCGGTCGGGGGAGGACGACCCGGCCGTCTACGCCGCGTTCAACGAGCTGGCCGCGACAGCCGAGGCGTACGACGAGCTGCTCTACGACGCCTACGACGAGGTCACCCCCTTCGAGATCCCCGGGGACGACACCCTGCCCGCCTACGCGGGGCCGGAGGAGCCGAGCGCACTCAGCCTGCTGATCCGCCGGGACTACGCGGTGGTCGAGCCGCAGCGGCTCCTCGCCCAGGCCCAGCGCGTGGCCGACCTCGACCCCGACGTCGACGCGCCGGCCGGCCCCGCCGGTGCGGCCGCCGTGGGCAACGTGGGCGGCAGCGTGCACGCCGCGCTGGGGGTGATCTTCGGTGAGTACGAGCCGGACGAGATCGCCTCGCGGCACAAGGAATTCGGCCTGGAGGAAGGCGACTCCACGCTCTGGGTCACCGCATCGGACGAGCCCGCCGAGCCGGGGGAGTGGCTGTCGGCGCCCTTCGAGCAGGCCGACCCGCAGCGGGTGATCTGCCGTTTCGACGTCAGCGCGGTCTTCGACGAGGACCTGGACGGCGATGACGACGGCGATGACGACGACAGCGACGACGACGGCGACGACGGGATCGACGACGGGATCGACGACGACGTCATCGACGAGGATGCCCTGGAGGGAACTCCGGGGAGCGGGGCCGGCGGCGGCGCCCCGCACTCGCCGACGAAGGCCTGACCCGCTCCGGGCCCGGCGGACGCCCGGGCCCGGAACAGGGCGGTCTCACTCGGACGGGCGGTTGTGGGCCTGCAGCAGCGCCCGCAGCCGGGTCGTCCGCTCCTTGGCCGGGACCTCCGCGACGGCGCGGGGCAGCGCCTGGTCCACGCCGTGCACGACGGACAGGTGCCGCTCGGCCCGGCCGAACGCCGTATAGATCCACGAGCGCGTCAGCGTGGAGGCCGCGTCGCCCGGGAGGACGACCACGGCCGCCGGCCAGCGCGTGCCGGCCGCCTGGTGGGCGGTGACGGCCCAGCCGTGGCGCACGGTCTCGGCCACGCGCTCCCGCGGGACGAGGACGGACGAACCCCCGCAGTCCAGCCGGAGCCCCTCCGCCTCCGCTCCGGTCACCGTGCCGGGGAGCATCCGGCCCGGGGCTGGGACGTACGCCACCCGGTCTCCCGGGTCGAAGCCGCCGAACCGGCCGGGGCCGGGGTTCAGCCGCTCCTTCAGCGCCGCGTTGAGCGCGCGGGTGCCGGCGGGGCCGCCGTGGCCGGGGGTGATCACCTGGGTGTGCTCGGCGGGCACGCCGATGGCGCGCGGGATGGAATCCGCCACCAGCTGCACCGTGCGGTGCACCGCCTCGCCGGGATCGCGCACCGGGACGATCACGACCTCCTTGCCGGGGGCCGCCGGCTGCGACAGCTCGCCGATGCCGATGCCCGACACCAGCTCGCCGACCGGGCCCTCGTCCGGCGTGCGCGAGACGACCGCGGGGCAGACGCGGGCCGCCACCACGTCGGCGAACACCCGGCCCGGGCCCGCGGACCACAGCACGGCCGGGTCGCCGCTGAGCACCAGGCGGGTGCCGTCGGCGAGCGACTCCACGAGCATCGCGGCCGTCTCGACGTCGAGCCGGGGTGCGTCCAGGACGGCCAGCACGTCGAGGGCGAGGGCGCCGTCCTCGTCCCGGCCGGGGCCCTCCGCGCCGGACAGCAGACCGGCCACCGTGACCGCTTCCGGATCGCCCGCCGCGGCCAGGCGCCGGCGGCCGTCCTCGGTGTGCACGGCGGCGTACGCGCGCAGGCCCAGGGAGCGGGCCGCGGCCACGAGGGCGGCCGGCTCGGCGCGGGCCGCCTCGCCGCCGCTGTGCGTGACGAGGCCGGCGGACGCGGCGGCGCGGATCAGCTCGGCGGCGGACGGGGAGGGGGCGGCGGCCGCCGCGGGCTCCCACTCCTCGGGGCCTGCCGTGAAGGTGCTGATCAGCCGGGCCAGGCCGTCGGCGAGGCTCTCCTCGGCCATGGCGCAGCGGTCCAGGCCCAGGAGCAGCCGGACCGGGACCTCCTCGTCCTCGCCCTGAGGCGCGGGGGCGCCCGGCCCGGGCTCCACGGCCTCCTGGAACACCAGGACCGTGCCCTCGGCGATGGCGGACTGCAGGGCCTCGTCCGGATCCGGCACGGCGAGACGGGCCAGGGCGGCGCGCAGGGCCGGGGCCTCCAGGACGGTGTGCCCCTCCAGCGCGGCGCGCTCCAGCACCCGGACGGTCAGGGCCCGGGCCCGGCGCTCGTCACCGGGGCCCGCCTCCGGGCCCAGCAGGGCGCGGGCGAACCCGTCGGCCTGCTCGGGCCGCACGCCGGGGACGGCCAGCAGCTGCCAGGGATCCTCGCGCAGGGCCTCGGCGGCCTGCTCGCCCAGGGCTTCGGCGACCGGGACGGCCAGCGACTCGGGGGCGCCGCCGGCGGCGAGGACCTCGCGCACGCCGGCGAGGCCCTCCGCACCGATACGGGGGCCCGCGGCGGGGGCGGGCGCGGGGGCCGCCGGACGGGCCGGGCGCGCGGGCGCGGCCTTGCGGGCGGGGCGCGCGGGCTCGGTGAAGAACGACGCCGCGGAGCGCTCTCCGCTCTCCACGGCCCGCACGGCCGCGGCGAGCGCTTCGGCGACGGCGCTCTTGGGCGAGCCCGGAGCGGGGGCGGACTCCGCACCGGAGGCGGCCTCGGCGCCGCCGGACGAGGGCGTGGCGCCGGGCGGGGCGGTGGCGGCCTCGGCGTCAGGAGCGGGCGGGCCGTCGGGCGCAGCGTCCGGCTCCGCCCCGGAAGCGGCGGCGGTGTGCCCGGCCTGTGCGTCGTCGCCGGCCGCGGGGGAGTCCGGCGTCGGCTGCGCGGCCTGCTGCGCGTCGGAGGGCTCGGCGCTGCCGCGCGACGGAGAAGAGGGGTCTCCGCCGGGGGTCCGGGTGCCGCTCGGCGCGGGGTCGCCGGCGCGGCGATCGGTGCTCACAGGGTGCTCCAGTCCTGATCGGGATAGCGGTGCACGGGCGCCGACACATCGTCCAGCGCTCGGCAGATCTCGTCGGGAAGCGTAAGGCTCTCCACTGACAGCGTGGCCCTGAGCTGCTGCGCGGTGCGCGCGCCGACGATCGGGGCGACGACGCCGGGGCGGTCGCGGACCCAGGCGAGGGCGACCTTCAGGGCCGTGGTGGCGAGGCCGTCCGCGGCCGTGGCGACGGCGTCGACCACGCGGCCGGCGGTCTCGTCGAGGTAGGGGGCGACGAAGGGGGCCAGGTGCTCGGAGGCGCCCCGGGAGTCGGCGGGCGTCGCGTGGCGGTACTTGCCGGTGAGCACGCCGCGGCCCAGCGGGGAGGACGGCAGCACGCCGATCCCGAGGTCGAGCGCGGCGGGCAGCACCTCCCGCTCGATGCCGCGCTGCAGCAGGGAGTACTCCATCTGCGTGCCGGCCAGGCGCGTCCGCACACCGGGGGCGGCGAGCTGCCACGTGGCGGCCTTGGCGAGCTGCCAGCCGCAGAAGTTGGACACGCCGGCGTAGCGGGCGCGGCCGCTGGCGACGGCGATGTCGACGGCCTGCAGGGTCTCCTCGACGGGCGTGTGAGGGTCGAAGGCGTGGATCTGCCACAGGTCCACGTGGTCCGTGCCGAGCCGCTCCAGGGAGGCGTCGAGCGCGGAGAGCAGGTAGCCGCGCGAGCCGTCGAAGCGCCGGTCGGGGTCGGGGACGCTGCCGGACTTCGTCGCGATGACCAGGTCGCGGCGGGGCACGAGGTCCTCCATCAGCTGGCCGAGCAGGTACTCGGCGGCGCCGTCCGCGTACACGTCCGCGGTGTCGACCAGGGTGCCGCCGGCCTCCCAGAAGGTCTTCAGCTGCTCGGCCGCGCCGTTCTCGTCGGTGTCCCGGCCCCAGGTGAGCGTGCCGAGCCCGATCCGGGATACCCGCAGGCCCGTGCGGCCGAGATGCCTTAGTTCCATGAGCGCTGAGGTTACTGGCCGCGGCCCGCGCCGGGGCCGCCTGTGGACAACGCCCCGCGGCACCCCGTGGACCCCGCGCCGCGGACCCACTCCGGAGGGGGACGGCGGCCGGTCGGTGACGTACCCCGCGTCTGCGCGCTACAGTCCCCGCAAACAACGACGTTACTGATCGGTAAGGGGAGCCCGCCATGAGTGGAATGAGGCTGGGGATCAACCTCGGTTACTGGGGCGCCGGCATGGACGCCGACAACCTCGCCGTCGCCCGCGAGGCCGACCGGCTCGGCTACTCGGTCTGCTGGGCCGCCGAGGCCTACGGCTCCGACGCGGCCACCGTCCTGTCCTGGGTCGCCGCGCAGACCGAGCGCATCGACATCGGCTCGGGCATCTTCCAGATCCCCGCGCGCACGCCCACCATGACGGCGATGACCGCCGCGACCCTCGACTCGCTCTCCGGCGGCCGCTTCCGGCTCGGCCTCGGCGTCTCCGGCCCGCAGGTCTCCGAGGGCTGGTACGGCGTGCGGTTCGACAAGCCGCTCGCCCGCACCCGCGAGTACGTCGAGATCATCCGCAAGGCCATGTCCCGCGAGCGCCTCACCCACGAGGGCGAGAACTGGACCCTGCCGCTCCCCGGCGGCCCGGGCAAGCCCATCAAGCTCACCGTCCACCCCGTGCGCGAGCGCATCCCGCTGTACATCGCCGCCATCGGCCCGAAGAACCTGGAGCAGACCGGCGAGATCGCCGACGGCGCCCTCCTCGTCTTCTTCGCCCCCGAGCACGCCGAGGAGACCACGCTCGGCGCGCTGCGCGCCGGCCGCGCGAAGGCCGGCAAGGAACTGGAGGGCTTCGACGTCGTCCCGACCGTCCCCATGGCCGTGGGCGACGACGTCGACGGGCTGGCCGACCTCTTCCGCCCGTACACCGCGCTCTACGTCGGCGGCATGGGCAGCGCCAAGCAGAACTTCTACAACAAGCTCGCGCAGCGCATGGGCTACGAGAAGGCCGCCGCCGAGATCCAGGAGAAGTACCTCTCGGGCGACAAGGCGGGCGCCGCCGCGGCCGTCCCGCGCGACCTGATCGACTCCACCGCCCTCATCGGCTCCGTGGAGCGCATCGCCGACCGCATGCAGGCCTACGCCGCCGCGGGCGTGACCACCCTGTCGCTCGCCCCGGCGGGCTTCACCCTGGACGAGCGGATCGCCGGCCTGCGGGCGGGCGTCGAGGCCCTGGAGCGCGCCGGCCTGGCGTGACGGACGAGCGGAGCCGACGGCCGTGGTGGGGGCTCGGGGTGTCTTCCCCGCCACGGCCGGTACAGAGGACAACGCCCGTACGGGTGCGGGGTTACGCGCCGCGCACCGCCTTCGGTGTCGCGCATTCGGCCGAGCGGACGCCGCTCCCCGATTGCTGCTTCCCCGGCATGGCACTTGACTCGGGTTTCACGGGACATACCCGAAGTGCGCCGTGAACGGAGGTGTGTCCGTCATGCTCTCGGCCAGAAGCCTGTTCCAGGAGATCCTCGACGACGACGAGGCCTACCGGCTCTTCTGCTCCATCGCGGCCAGCGGTGAGACGCAGGGCGGCTGGGAGAACGCCCGGATCGCCGCCCTCGTCCCCGGGGAACAGCGGGCCCTCGCACCGAAGATCGCCCGGCACGGCGCCGACGAGGACAAGCACGGCCGCATCTTCGAGGCCCTGCTGCGCAGACGCGGCCTCGCCCCGGCCCCGGTGCCCGCCGGGACCGACTACACGATGCTCCTCGAACGCCGCGGCATCGGCCTGCCCCACGCCCTGCTCCGCGGCCAACGGCCGCTGACCGAGGAGGACATCGTCACCTACCTCGCGCACAGCCGCGTCACCGAACAGCGCGCCGCCGACCAGATGCGGATGCTCACCGCGCACTTCGGCGACCACCCCGAGGTCGGCAGGGCGCTCCGGATGATCGCCGCCGACGAGGCCAACCACCTCGCGTACTGCCACGAGGAGCTGCTGCGCCTGGCGCGCGCCGGGCACGGCCGGACCATCCGGGCGGTGCTGCGCGAGAGCGCCCGCGCCGAGATCCGCGTCTACCGGGACGTGAGCCTGGCCTTCATGGAGCGCATGGGCGCCCTCCTCGGCTGGTCCCGGCCGAAGGCCCTCGTGCTGTCGCTCGGCATCCGGGCGCTGCACCGCTACGAGCGGCTCGTCGGCTGGCGGCGGATGGTCACCCTGCGCATGCCGCGGCGCCGCAACGCGCTCGGCGGACCGGCGGAGACGGCACCGGAGTTCGCCTGACGCGGCGGGACGGGGCCGGAACGGTTTCCCCCGGCACGGTCTCCGCCGGTGCGCTGACAGGCCGGTGCGCCCTCACAGCCAGCCGCGCTGCTTGAACATCCGGTGCAGCCAGAACACCAGCACCGCCATCAGCACCACGACCACCGGATAGCCCCACGGCTGCCGCAGCTCCGGCATGTGGTCGAAGTTCATCCCGTAGACCCCGGCGATCATCGTCGGGACCGCGGCCATCGCCGCCCACGCCGAGATCTTGCGCATGTCGTCGTTCTGCTGGACGCCCATCTGCGCGAGGTGGGCGGACAGTATGTCCGACAGCAGCCGGTCCAGGCCCTCGACCGACTCGTTCGCCCGCATCAGGTGGTCGTTCACGTCGCGGAAGAAGGGCTGCGAGCGCTCCGGCACGAACGGCACGCCCGCGCCCGCCAGCCGCGCCATCGGGTCGGCCAGCGGCGCCGATGCCCGGCGGAACTCCAGCACCTGGCGCTTGAACGAGTAGATCCGCGAGGCGGTGTTGCGGGTGTCCCCGCCCAGCGGGGCGAACACCTCCGCCTCCAGCTCCTCCAGGTCCGCCTGGAGCTCGCCGGCCACCTCAATGTAGTGGTCCACGACCGCGTCGCACACCGCGTACAGCACCGACGTGGGCCCGTGCCGCAGCACCTCGCGCTCCTGCTCCAGCCGTTGCCGCACCTGGGCGAGCGGGCTGCCCTCGCCGTGCCGCACGGTCACGACGAAGGAGTCGCCGACGAACAGCATCAGCTCGCCCGTCGTGACGGTGTCCGCGTCGTCGTCGTACGTGACGGGTTTGAGCACCAGGAACAGCGAACCGTTGTAGATCTCCAGCTTGGGCCGCTGGTGGGCCTTGAGGGCGTCCTCCACCGCCAGCGGGTGCAGGTTGAACTCGCTGGTGATGAGGTCGAACTCCTTCTCCGTCGGCTCGTGCAGCCCGACCCACAGGAAGGAGTCCCCCGCGGCGCGCGCCTCGTCGAGGGCGTCGGAGAAGTCGGCGGGGCCCTCGGTGCGGCGCCCGTCGCGGTAGATGGCACAGTCCACGATCACGCAGGGCATTTTGCCGCTGATCGCGCCTTCACACACGACACCCGGCAGGAGCGGCGCGGAATCGCTCCGCCGGGCCGGACGGCCGCCCGCGGGCACGGGAATCAGCCGCGGGCACGGGATTAGGGTGGGCGCCATGCCCACGCTGATCCTGGTCCGGCACGGCCGGTCCACCGCCAACACCGGGGGAGTGCTCGCGGGACGGACCCCCGGCATCGCCCTGGACGAGCGCGGCACCGCCCAGGCCGCCGCCCTCCCGGACCGGCTCGCGCAGGTACCGCTCGCGGCGGCCGTCACGAGCCCCCTGCAGCGCTGCCACGAGACCCTGGCGCCCCTCCTGGCCGCCCGCCCCGGCCTGCCGCTGCACACCGACGAGCGCGTCGGCGAGTGCGACTACGGCGACTGGTCAGGCCGCACCATCGCCGAACTCACGGCCGAACCGCTCTGGGAGGTCGTCCAGCGCCACCCGTCCTCCGCGGCCTTCCCGGGCGGCGAGTCGGTCCGGGCCATGCAGGCCCGCGCCGTCGACGCCGTCCGCGACTGGAACGACCGGATGGAGGCCGCGCACGGGCACGACGCCTGCTACGTCGTGTGCACGCACGGCGACATCATCAAGGCGCTCGTCGCCGACGCCCTCGGCCTGCACCTGGACCTCTTCCAGCGCATCGCCGTCGACCCCTGCTCCGTCACGGCCATCCGCTACACCCGGCTGCGCCCCTTCCTGGTGCGCCTCGGGGACACCGGAGACCTGCGCGGCCTCGTGCCGCCCGGCGAGGCCCCCGCACAGGCGCGGAGCCCCGAGGCGGACGGCGTCGTGGGGGGCGGGGCGGGGGCACCGTGATCGCGCCGCGCAGTAGGGTGGTGGCGCGGCACAGTCCGCCTCTCCACCCTTGACCCGGCACCCGGAGAAGACCCGACCGCCCGAACCGCCCCGAACCAAATGGAGCAGGACGTTGTCCCGTCAGGTGTTCCTCTACGACCCGCCGGACCGTTTCGTCGCCGGTACGGTCGGGCTGCCTGGCCGCCGCACCTTCTTCCTCCAGGCCACCGCGGCCGGCCGCACCACGAGCGTCGCCCTGGAGAAGGCCCAGGTGGAAGCGCTCGCCGAGCGCATCGACGAACTGCTCGACGAGGTCGTCCGGCGCACCGGCGGCAGCGCCCCGGTGCCCGCCGTGGCCCCCGCCGAGCTCAGCGACACGGCCCCGCTGGAGACCCCCGTCGAGGAGGAGTTCCGCGTCGGCACCATGGCCCTGGCCTGGGACGGCGAGCACCAGCGCATGATCGTCGAGGCGCAGGCCCTCGTCGAGCTGGACGCCGACACCGACGAGGACCTCGCCGAGGCCGAGGAGCGCCTCCTGCAGGACGAGGCGAACGGCCCGCCGATGCTGCGCGTGCGGATCACCGGCACCATGGCCCGCGCCTTCGCCAAGCGCGCCCTGGAGGTCGTGAACGCCGGCCGCCCGCCCTGCCCGCTGTGCAGCCTGCCGCTCGACCCGGAAGGACACGTATGTCCGCGCCAGAACGGATACCGCCGCGGGGCGTGACGCCGGGGAGCGTGACCCCGCACGAACTGCTGGCCAAGGGCGAGCTGACGGTGCGCGGCCGGATCGCCGAGGCGTCCAACGCGGTGCTGTACTGCACGGTCGAGTACGCGGGCGTGAGCGCCGCCTGCGTCTACAAGCCCGTCGCGGGGGAGCAGCCCCTGTGGGACTTCCCCGACGGCACCCTCGCCCAGCGCGAGGTCGCCGCCTACGAGCTCTCCGAGGCCATGGGGTGGGGGCTCGTCCCGCCCACGGTGCTGCGTGACGGCCCCTACGGCCCGGGCATGTGCCAGATGTGGATCGACGCCCCCGAGGACGCGGAGGAGGGCGGTGAGCGGCTCCTGGCCCTGGTCGAGGGCGCGGAGCCGGGCCCGGGCTGGAAGGCCGTCGGCCTGGCCGACGTGGGCGGGGACCGCACCGCGCTGCTCGTGCACGCCGACGACGAACGGCTGCGGCGGCTGGCCGTCCTCGACGCGGTGATCAACAACGGCGACCGCAAGGGCGGCCACCTGCTGCCCGCCGCGGACGGCCGGCTGTACGCCATCGACCACGGTGTGACCTTCAACGCGGACGACAAGCTGCGGACGCTGCTCTGGGGCTGGGCGGGCGAACCGCTGACGGAGGAGGCGCTGGAGGCGCTGCGGCGGCTTTCGGCCAATCTGGCCGACGGGAGCCCCTTGGCCGGGCGGCTCGCCGAGCTGATCACGCCCGGGGAGATCGAGGCGCTGCGGGGGCGGGTGGCGGAGCTGTTGCGCACGGGGCGGCACCGCGAGCCGAGCGGGCAGTGGCCGGCCATCCCGTGGCCGCCGGTCTGAGTGCCGGCCGAAGCACATCTTTCGTGCTCGCCGCAAGAGCGCCTGTTCGGCCAACAGCCGGATCCGGTTCGTATCCGGAACATGCGTCCGGTTACGCTCGTGACATGCATGCCTGGCCCGCTTCTGAGGTTCCCGCCCTGCCCGGCAGTGGCCGCGACCTCCGGATCCACGACACCGCGACCGGCGGACGAGTCACTCTCGTCCCCGGCCCCGTCGCCCGTATCTACGTCTGCGGCATCACGCCGTACGACGCCACCCACATGGGACACGCGGCGACCTACAACGCGTTCGACCTCGTTCAGCGCGTGTGGCTCGACACCAAGCGGCAGGTTCACTACGTCCAGAACGTCACCGACATCGACGACCCGCTCCTCGAGCGCGCCGTCGCCAACGGTGACGACTGGACCGAGCTCGCCGAGCGCGAGACCGCCCTCTTCCGCGAGGACATGACCGCGCTGCGGATGCTCCCGCCGCAGCACTACATCGGTGCCGTCGAGTCGATACCGAAGATCGTTCCCCTGGTGGAGCGGCTGCGCGACGCCGGTGCCGCCTACGAGCTCGACGGCGACGTCTACTTCTCCGTCGAGTCCGACACGCACTTCGGCGCGATCTCCGGCCTGGACGCGGAGGCCATGCGCCTGCTGTCCGCCGAGCGCGGCGGCGACCCGGACCGCCCCGGCAAGAAGAACCCCCTGGACCCCATGCTGTGGATGGCCGCCCGCCCGGGCGAGCCCAGCTGGGACGGCGCCTCGCTCGGCCCCGGCCGCCCCGGCTGGCACATCGAGTGCGTCGCCATCGCCCTGGAGCACTTCGGCATGGGCTTCGACGTCCAGGGCGGCGGCTCCGACCTCGTCTTCCCGCACCACGAGATGGGTGCCTCGCACGCCCAGGTGCTCACCGGCGAGCACCCCTACGCCAAGACCTACGTCCACGCCGGCATGGTCGCGCTCCACGGCGAGAAGATGTCCAAATCCAAGGGCAACCTCGTCTTCGTCTCGGCCCTGCGCCGCGACGGCGTCGACCCGGCCGCGATCCGGCTCGCGCTCCTCGCGCACCACTACCGCGCCGACTGGGAGTGGACCGACGCCGTCCTGCACGAGGCCGTGGAGCGCCTCGGCCGCTGGCGCGCCGCCGTCTCGCGCCCCGACGGCCCGTCCGCCGACGCGCTGGTGGAGGAGATCCGCGAGGCCCTCGCGGACGACCTCGACTCGCCGAGCGCCCTCGCGGCCGTCGACCGCTGGGCCGCCGCCCAGGCCGCCGACGGCGGCACCGAGGAGGGCGCGCCCGGCGTCGTCTCCCGGGCCGTCGACGCGCTGCTGGGCGTCGCGCTCTGACGCGCTGACACCGCACACCTCACAGGGGGCGCTCTCCACCGGGAGCGCCCCCCTTCATTTGTGAAGATCTCCGCGTGTGCGGCGTGGTGCCCCGCGGGCTGTGCTTCCGTGAGCCGGTCGGCCGATCAGCCGGCCTCCGGGTCCCGTCGGAAGGACGACCGCCATGGCAGCTTCCCTCTCCCGCCGAAGACTCCTGGGCGCCGGTGCGGCGCTGGGGACGCTGGCCGCCGCCGGCCCCCTGGCCACGGCGGCCCGCGCGGAGCCGGCCGGAGGCCTGTGGCCCACCGACTTCCCCCTCCCTGACGGCTTCCGGCCCGAGGGCATCGCGACGGGCCCGGGCCCGTACGCCTGGTTCGGCTCGCTCGGCGGGGGCTCGCTCTACCGCGCGAGCCTGGCGACGGGCCGCGGCGAGATCGTCCCCACCGGGACGGACGCCATGTCCATCGGCATCAAGACCGACCGGCACGGCCGGGTCTTCATCGCGGGCGGGGCCTCGCGCCAGTTGCGCGTCGTCGACGGCTACAGCGGGCGGATCCTCGCCTCGTACGAGGTCGGCAGGCCCGCCACCGTGATCAACGACGTGGTGCTCACGCCCGGCGCCGCCTGGTTCACCGACTCGACCCAGTCCCAGCTCTACGGCCTGCCGCTCGGCCCGCGCGGCGAGCTGCCGGCCCCGCGCGACGTGGTGACCCTGCGGCTGAAGGGCGAGTGGACGGAGGCCCCCGCCGAGGGCTTCACCACCAACGGGCTGGAGCGCACCCCCGACGGCCGCGGGCTGCTGGTCATCAACGTCTACGCGAACGGCGGGAGCCTCTACCGCGTCGACCCCCGCAGCGGCGACGCACGCCGCGTCGACCTCGGCGGGGCGAAGCTCCCCGACGGGGACGGCGCCCTGCTGCTCGGCCGCACGCTCTACGTCGTCCAGCAGATCCAGAACGCCGTGGACGTCTTCCACATGGACGCCACGGGCCTGCGCGGCACGGTGGTCACCCGGATCACGGACCCGCGGTTCCGGATCCCGACGACGGTCGCCGCGTACGGCAACCGCCTCTACCTGCCCAACTCCCGCTTCACGGAGCCGCCGACGCCGACGACGGACTACAACGTGGTGGCGGTGCGGCAGGTGCACTGAGGAGGCGGGCCCCCGCGGCCCCGCCTCCGCGGCCCCCGCGTGCCCCTCAGGCGGGCAGCACCGGCGGCCGGCCCTGCGTCCAGGCGATGCGCAGGGCCAGCCGCCGGAAGCGCCAGGCGCCGTCGGCGCTCCGGACGGCCTCGGCCTCGCAGTGCCCGCCGGAGACGAAGAGCCGTTCCCCTCGCGCCCCGCCGTCCCCCTCCGGGCCGCCGTCCTCCTTCAGGACGTGGGTGCTCAGCTGGTTCCAGCGCAGTGCGGCGCGGTCGCCGTCCAGCTCGACGTCGAGGTTCGTCCCGAAGTGCACCGTCCGCTCGAAGAGCGCCATGGCCCCACCGGTGGACGACAGCTGGGCGTCGATCCCCTCGTACACGCCGACGGGCGTCTCGCTCCACGCGTCGTCGGTGAAGAAGGTGCGGGCCCACGCGGCGTCGAACGGGCCCTCGTCGAGCGAGCGGAGGTAGCGGGTGACGAGGCGTTCGACGGCGGCGCGGTCGGTGAGGGCGCGGAGCTGTTCGTGCATCTGGTTCAGGTCCATGACCAAAGCCTCTGTCCTCAACCAAGCTTGAGGTCAAGCCCCGTGAGAAAGGGAACGGGCACGCACCGTCGCGCGGTGCGTGCCCGTTCCCTTCGACCCCTGCGGTCTGCGCTCAGCGCGCGTTGAAGTACTTCGCCTCCGGGTGGTGGATGACGATGGCGTCGGTGGACTGTTCGGGGTGGAGCTGGAATTCCTCGGAGAGGTGGACGCCGATCCGTTCCGGCTGGAGGAGGTCGGCGATTTTGGCGCGGTCTTCGAGGTTGGGGCAGGCTCCGTAGCCGAGGGAGAAGCGGGCGCCGCGGTACTTGAGGGCGAACATGTCTTCTACGTCGTCGGGGTCTTCGCTGGCGAAGCCGAGTTCGGCGCGGACGCGGGCGTGCCAGTATTCGGCGAGGGCTTCGGCGAGCTGGACGGACAGGCCGTGGAGTTCGAGGTAGTCGCGGTAGGCGTCGGCGGCGAACAGTTCGGCCGTTGCCTCGCCGATGCGGGAGCCGACGGTGACGACCTGCAGGCCCACGACATCGCGCTCGCCTGACTCCTCGGGCCGGAAGTAGTCCGCCAGGCACAGCCGCCGCCCGCGCCGCTGCCTCGGGAACGTGAAGCGGGTGCGCTCGCTCCCGTCCTCGTTGAGGAGGATCAGGTCGTCGCCCTTGCTCACGCACGGGAAGTAGCCGTAGACGACGGCCGCTTCCAGCAGGTTGTCGGTGTGGAGCTTCTCCAGCCAGCCGCGCAGGCGCGGGCGGCCTTCGGTCTCCACGAGCTCTTCGTAGGTGGGGCCGCCGGCGCGGGCCTGCTTCAGGCCCCACTGGCCCTTGAACAGGGCGCCTTCGTCGAGCCAGGACGCGTAGTCCTTCAGCCCGATCCCCTTGATCACCCGCGTGCCCCAGAACGGCGGCTCCGGCACCCGGTTATCGATCGCGACGTCCGAGCGGACGGAGCCCTCCGGCTCCTCCACCTCCAGCACCGCGGTCGCCGCCCGCTTCGCCACCCGCCGCTGCTTCAGCTCCGGCAGCACCGCCCCCGGCACCCCCCGCTTCACCGCGATCAACGCGTCCATCAGCCGCAGACCCTCGAAGGCATCACGCGCATAACGCACTTCACCCTCGTAGATCTCATGCAGATCCTGCTCCACATACGCCCGGGTGAGCGCCGCGCCGCCGAGGATCACCGGGTACTGCGCGGCCAGCTTGCGCTGG
>NZ_JANIID010000060.1:0-26833 GCF_024519335.1 Streptomyces telluris | reverse complement strand
AACAAGATCGAGAACGCGATCGCCGAGGTCTTCGACCTCCGCCCCGCCGCGATCATCCGCGACCTCGACCTGCTGCGTCCGATCTACGCGCAGACCGCCGCGTACGGCCACTTCGGCCGAGAACTCCCGGACTTCACCTGGGAACGCACCGACCGCGTCGCCGCCCTGAAGAAGGCCGCAGGGGCGTGATCAGCCGAGCCGCAGGCAAGGAGAGAGCTCCCGTGCGCATCGCAGTCACCGGTTCGATAGCCACCGACCACCTGATGGTCTTCCCCGGACGCTTCGCCGACCAGCTCATCACCGAGCAGCTCGACAAGGTGTCCCTGTCCTTCCTCGTCGACCACCTCGAAGTCCGCAGGGGCGGCGTGGCGGCCAACATCTCCTTCGGCCTGGGCCGCCTCGGCCTGCGCCCGGTGCTCGTCGGCGCGGCCGGCGTCGACTTCGCCGAGTACGAGGCATGGTTGCGCGCCGGCGGCGTGGACACCGGATCGGTCCGGGTCAGCGAGACCCTGCACACGGCCCGCTTCGTCTGCACCACGGACGCCGACCAGAACCAGATCGCCACCTTCTACGCCGGGGCCATGGCCGAGGCCCGCGAGATCGACCTGGCCGAGGTGGCCCGGCGCACCGGGCGGCTCGACCTCGCCCTCGTCGGCGCGGACGACCCGGCCGCCATGCTCCGGCACACGGCCGCCGCCCACCGCCTGGGCGCCGCGGTCGCGGCCGACCCGTCCCAGCAGCTGGCCCGGCTCGACGCGGACCAGACCCGGTCGCTCGTGGACGGCGCCCGCTTCCTGTTCACCAACGAGTACGAGGCCGCGCTGCTCAAGGAGCGGACGGGCTGGACCGCGCAGCAGGTGCTGGGCCGCGTCGGCATGTGGATCACCACGCTCGGGGCCGACGGCGCGGTGCTCGCCCGGGCCGGCGAGGACCCCGTGCCCGTCCCCGCGGTCCCGGCGGGCACGATCGCCGACCCGACGGGCGCCGGGGACGCGTTCCGCTCCGGTTTCCTCGCCGGAACCGCCTGGGGCTGGACGGCCGAACGGGCCACCCAGCTCGGCTGCACCCTGGCCACCACCGTCCTGGAGTCCACCGGCACCCAGGAGTACAAGCTCGTGCCCGCGGACCTCGTGGGCCGCGCCGCCGACGCCTACGGGCCGGCCGCGGCCGCCGACCTGGAACTGCGGCTGGCGGGGATGTGAGAAGGGCTCTCCGGCCCGCGCGACGTGCGCGGGCCGGAGAGCCTTTCAGCGTGCCGCTGCCGTCGGCAGGAAGAGCAATTCACGGAACGGCGGGCACCTCTCTCAGAAGGAGGGACGGTCCGCCGGTCCGGCGGTGCCGTCCGGAACAGGCGACGGCGGCGACGGCGGAAACCGGCGTCGGCACGTCGTGCACGGAGAAACCGCCCGGCGCCGCCCCCTGCACCGCACCGGCGTGTTCGGCGCCGGACAGCCTGGCCAGCGCCTTGCGCCGGACCCGCTCCCGGGCGGCCGCCGCGGACGCGGGCCCCTCGACCCGCTCCAGCGCCAGACAGAGCCGGATCCCGGCGGAGAGCCCGAGCACCCAGGCGTCAGCGGACCAGACGAGGTCCAGGACCAAGGGCGTCGCGCCCGTCCCCGCGTCGTCCTCCGGCGCGTCCTCCCGCAGGCCCCGCCCCGTGGACATCCACATCCCGGCGGACATGTCGATCGTCTCCGGTGCGGCCCCCACGAGTTCGGCCAGCACCCGCCGCGCGCCGGCGCGGGCCGCCGCGAAGCCGCGGCGCTCCGCCGGGCGCGTGATGCGGGCGCACCGGATCTTCTCCTCGCGCGACAGCAGCGCGATGTCGCCGATCGCGTCCGCGCGGCGCCCGCCCGGGCGGCCCGCGTCGCAGAACCACACGTGCACTTCGTCCCTCGCGGGGAGTGTGCGATTCACAGTGCCTCCTCCCGCCCCGTCCGGCGAAGCCGAGAAGCGGAGCCGGTTACTCAAAGAGCAGAGACGGTTACCTGCCGACGAATCCCATTCCTTTTCGGAAAGGCCACCGGTAGGGTCTGTGAAGGCCGAAAGAACGGTCGACGGGGGAGGATGTCGGATCAGATGACCGGGACAGCCCTGCGGATTTCCGTGAATGGAATGTTTCCGCAGTGCGAAGCCGTCCCCACCACCGGGCCTACCAGGGCTGACTCTGCCAGATGATGTCGTCGGTGCCGTCCTGGCCTGCCCTGGAGCCTCCCCCGAGCCCCCCGGCAATGCCGACCGCGGCCATGAATGCAGAAATAGCAAAATTAAACTTCACGCCGATTCCCCCCGGTTATGCAGTGGCGTTCCGGACGCCACCTCCCGTTACCCCCACGGTGCCCCGGAAACCGGACCGGGCGCCATAAGCGCCCTATGGCGAGAAGTCGTCAGCGAGTTCTCTTCACCCTCCACCGAGCCGACGATTGAGAAGAAAATGGACAAAATCGCTACAGAGGCGCCCCTCTCGCCTCTCGGTGACCTCCATGTACTGCTCTACCGCATGGCCCTCGAACACGGCCGGCTCCGGCCGCGGGACGCGGCGCTCCACCTGGACGTACCCGGAGCCGAGGTCTGCGCCGCGGTGGCGGAACTCTCCCGGCTGCACCTGCTCCACCCCGCCGAGGACGCTCCGGACGCGGCCCGGCCCGCGGGGTCGGCGGCCTGCGACAGCGACACCGCGTACGCCCCCCGCAGCCCCGACGTCGCGGCCACCCACGTCACCGGCCCGATCGAGTCGCAGATCCAGCAACTCCACCGCGAGTCCGAGCGGATGAGCAGTCACGTCCTGGCGATGAAGCCGGTCTTCGAGGAGTCCTGGCACGGCCACTTCACCCGGACCCCCATCGAGTACCTGACCACCCTCGACGCCGTCCGGGCCGCCCTCGCGCGGCTGTCCGCCGCCGCCCGCGTCGAAGTCGCCGCCGCCCACCCCGACCTGCCGGCCCCCGCCACCCTGGAGGAGGGCCTGCAGCGCACCACCGAGGCGATCGGCCGCGGCGTGCTCCTGCGCACCGTCTACCCCCACTCGGTGCTCTCCCACGCGTACATGCGCCAGCACCTGAGCAGGATGGTGGCGCTCGGCGCCCGGGTCCGCACCACGGCCCACGTGCCCGACCGGGTGCTCTTCTTCGACGCCACCACGGCCGTCCTCGCCGACCACGGCAGCTCCTCGGACGGCGGCAAGGGCGCGCTCGCCGTCCGGGACCCCTCGCTCGTGCGCTTCCTCTACCGCTCCTGGGAGAGCGCCTGGGAGTCCGCGCGGCCGTTCGCCGGGGAGAGCGACGACGGCTCCGCCAAGGACGAACTGCGCCGCTCCGTCCTCGAACTCCTGGAGTCAGGGATGAAGGACGAGGTGGCGGCCCGCAGGCTCGCGATGTCCGTCACCACCTACCGGCGGCACGTCACCGAACTGCTCACCGAGCTCGGCGCACAGAGCCGTTTCCAGGCGGGAAGCTACGCCCGCCGCGCCGGCCTGCTGAACGGCTGACACGCGGCACATGCCCGCGGCAACGCCCGGCGCCACCCCATGAAAAAATCCCCTCCGGCCTGCGTTTCCGCAGGTCAGAGGGGATTGTTTGTGGAGCCTAGGGGAGTCGAACCCCTGACATCTGCCATGCAAAGACAGCGCTCTACCAACTGAGCTAAGGCCCCGTCGCCGACCAGACTACCCGGTGCCCGCGCTCTTTTCCGACCGGGTATCGCCGGGGCCCAGCACTCTCCGTAGGATGCACCGCAAGATTCGCTGCAGCGAAGCGAAGGGGAGAGCGAGATGGACGCAGCACAGCAGGAAGCCACCGCGCGCGCACGGGAGCTGCAGCGGAGCTGGTACGGGGAGCCTCTGGGGGCGCTCTTCCGCCGTCTCATCGACGACCTCGGCCTCAATCAGGCCCGTCTCGCCTCCGTGCTCGGCCTGTCCGCGCCGATGCTCTCGCAGCTGATGAGCGGCCAGCGCGCGAAGATCGGCAACCCCGCGGTGGTCCAGCGGGTGCAGGCCCTGCAGGAGCTCTCCAGCCAGGTCGCGGACGGCACCGTGAGCGCCGCGGAGGCCGCGGACCGGATGGAGGAGGTCAAGAAGAGCTCGGGCGGCTCAGTCCTCAACTCCACGCAGACGACGGCCAGCAGCGGCGCGCCGACCGTCCGCCGGGTGGTCCGCGAGATCCAGTCGCTGCTGCGCTCCGTGGCCGGCGCGGGCGACATCATCGAGGCCGCGCAGAGCCTCGCCCCCACCCACCCCGAACTGGCCGAATTCCTGCGGGTGTACGGCGCCGGGCGGACCGCCGAGGCGGTCGCGCACTACGAGGCCCACCAGAGCTGACCGCGCGCACGCGATGGGTGAGCTCTTCGCCGGGCGTTACGAGCTGGTGGACCCGATCGGCCGGGGCGGCGTGGGGGCCGTCTGGCGGGCCTGGGACCGGCGCCGCCGCCGCTACGTGGCGGCCAAGGTCCTCCAGCAGAGCGACGCCCACACCCTGCTGAGGTTCGTCCGCGAGCAGGGGTTACGGATCGACCACCCCCACGTGGTCGCACCGATGAGCTGGGCTGCCGACGACGACAAGGTGCTGTTCACCATGGACGTGGTGAGCGGCGGCTCCCTCGCCCATCTCATCGGCGACTACGGGCCCTTGCCGCCGCACTACGTGTGCGTCCTGCTGGACCAGCTGCTCTCCGGCCTCGCCGCGGTGCACGCCGAAGGCGTGGTGCACCGGGACATCAAGCCCGCCAACGTCCTGCTGGAGGCCACCGGCACCGGCCGGCCCCACGTACGGCTCTCCGACTTCGGCATCGCCATGCGCAAGGGGGAACCGCGCCTGACCGACGCCAACTACGTGATGGGCACCCCCGGTTATTTCGCACCGGAGCAAATGCTGGGCGAAGAGCCCGATTTCCCGGCCGACCTCTATGCGGTCGGCCTGACGGCGCTGTACCTCCTCACGGGCCGCAAGCCCGACGCCGAGGCGCTCATGGAGCGCTTCGCCGAGCACGGCACGCCCTGCGCCCCGGAAGAGGTCCCCGAGCCCCTCTGGCACGTCATTGCGGGCCTCCTGCAGCCCGAGCCGGGGCTGCGCTTCCGTACGGCCACAGGGGCGCGCAAGGCCCTTGCCGCGGCCGTGGAGATGATGGACGACCCCGCCGATGCCGAGGAACCCATCGAGGTTTTCGACCAGCTCGGCCCGCTGCCCGCGGGGTTCGGCCCGGAGGGCCCGGCGCACGCGCCCGTCCCGGTCCCGCCGCCCCTGCCGGCCTATCCGCCCCTGCCGCCGGCCCGGCTGCCGCGGCTTCCGGCCCGGCTCCCTCCAGCGCAGCTCGCGCCCGCGCAGCCCATGCCGCCGGCCACGCGCGCGTACACGGCGGCACGGCCCGTACGGCACCGCATACGGCAGCCGGGACCGCCCGTGAAGGTGGCCGTGCCGGTGCTGATCGTGGCGCTGCTCTGCCTGGGAATCGGCATCTGGGCGCTCAACGCCGCATAGGTTGCTTTCGCAACTCAATTATTTGCAGTCGAAAACTTCAGGGTGGCCGAAAACAGCAGGGCCCCGGCCGTGTCGGCCGGGGCCCTGCTCAGGACTCGTTTTTGTCTCACACACCCGAACCTGCGGGCACGGAGTCGGTCGCCTCCGTCCACAGGTCCTGCTCGGCGCGATCCGCCTGGATCTGGCGGTACACGAGGAGCCCGCCGATGGCGGCCAGTGCGACCAGGAGGAGCTTCTTCACCGCGCGACCTCGTCTTTCCTTGACGTAAGGGGACCTCTGGTGGCCGATGATACACACCGGCCGATACCGATCGGTGACCTGTGCGGCGTCCCGTCCGCGATCCGGCCGCGGGCCCAACTGCCCGTCCTGCGAAAACAGATCGGCCCGGGCGGAGAAATCTCCGACCGGGCCGATCGTGCGGTGGGGCTAACAGGACTTGAACCTGTGGCCTCTTCCTTATCAGGGAAGCGCTCTAACCGTCTGAGCTATAGCCCCTCGCGACACCGAAAGATTAGCGCACTCGGGGCCCAGTCCCAAAATCCTGTCGGACCGGGCCCCGGCCGGCGCTATTCGTCCTCGGCCAGCGTGAGCTCCACACCGCCCACGAAACCCGCCGAGAGGTTGTAGATGAAGGACCCCAGCGTGGCCAGCGCGGTGGCCAGGACCACGTTGATCACGGCGATGACCGACGTGAAGAGCAGGGTGTGCGGCAGCGACAGGAACGACTGCAGGTCGAAGCCGCCGCCGTCGCTGGAGCTCGTGGCGTCGCTGATCGTGCCGCCGACGGTCGAGAAGACGCCCATGGCGTCCATGACCGTCCACAGCACGGCGGAGGCCACGATCGTGCACACGCCCAGCGCGATCGAGAGCAGGAAGCTGACCTTCATCACCGACCACGGGTCGGCCTTGGCCACCCGCAGCCGTGCCGTACGCGTACGCGGCTCCGGACGGCCCGCGGGACGCGGGACGGAGCCCGCCGCACCACCGGTGCGGGCGGCGCCCTGAGGGGCCGCGGGACGCGGGACGGAGCCCGCCGCCCCACCGGGCTTCCCGGCCCCCTGCGGGGCCGCCTGGGGCGCCTGGGAGCCCTTGGCGGGGGCGCCCTTCTTCAGGGCGCCCGCAGGGGCCTTGGAGCCGTCCTGGCCGGGGATCCGGGGCGGGGCCTTGACGGCGTTGCGCGGGTCGGCCGAAGCGGCCTTCGCCGAGCCTTTCGCCGCCGGCTTGCCCCCGTTGTTCCCGGCCTTCGCGCTCTCAGCGTCGTCTGCCACGGATGCAGCCTTCCCGGCCTCGGCGGCCTTCACGTCTGCGGACTGCGCGGCCTTGGAGTTCGCGGCCTTTCCGGCCTTCGCAGCCCCGGCCGGCTTCCCGGCGTCGCCGGACCCGGCGGCCTCACCCTCCGGCTCGGCGCCGACGGAACCGGCCGGCGGCTCGTACGCCTTCGGCGGGTGGTACGGCTCCGGCTTGCGGGTGTCCGTCAACGTCCCCCCTCGGGAGTCCGCGTCCGCGCCGGGGCCACGGGCGCCGGCCTCATCGGTAGCAGGTGCGGCGGTAGTGCTGCGCTCGGCACCTGCACCGCTTGCCGCGGCGCCCGTGGCTCGACTCACGACTTACTCCTCGATGTTCCCTGCCGGGGCGGATGCGCCCTCGGCACCCTCAGCTCCGTCGCCCTCGACTGCATCGGCCGGCTCATCGACCTCTTCAGCCTCGCGACCGGCTTCGGCGTTCCGTGCGATACCCACAACGGCATCGCGCTTGCCCAAGTTGATCAGCTGGACGCCCATGGTGTCACGGCCCGTCTCCCTGACCTCGCTGACCCGCGTACGGATCACGCCGCCGCTGAGCGTAATGGCAAGGATCTCGTCGGTCTCCTCGACCACCAGCGCACCGACCAGCGAGCCACGATCCTCCACGATCTTGGCCGCCTTGATACCGAGGCCGCCGCGGCCCTGAACGCGGTACTCGTCCACGTTCGACCGCTTCGCGTAACCGCCGTCGGTGGCGGTGAAGACGAACGTCCCCGGGCGCACGACGCTCATGGAGAGCAGCTCGTCGCCCTCGCGGAAGCTCATGCCCTTGACGCCGGAGGTGGCCCGGCCCATCGGACGGAGCGCTTCATCCGTAGCGGTGAAACGGATCGACTGGGCCTTCTTGCTGATCAGCAGCAGGTCGTCCGCGGCGGAGACCAGCTCGGCACCGATCAGCTCGTCCTCGGCGCCGCTCTCCGTCTCGCGCAGGTTGATGGCGATGACGCCGCCGGACCGCGGGGAGTCGTAGTCCTTGAGCGGGGTCTTCTTCACCAGGCCCGACTTGGTGGCGAGCACCAGGTACGGCGCGACGTCGTAGTCGCGGACGGCGAGGATCTGGGCGATCTTCTCGTCCGGCTGGAAGGCCAGCAGGTTGGCCACGTGCTGGCCGCGGGCGTCACGGCCGGCGTCCGGCAGCTCGTAGGCCTTGGCGCGGTAGACCCGGCCCTTGTTCGTGAAGAACAGCAGCCAGTGGTGGGTGGTGGAGACGAAGAAGTGGTCGACGATGTCGTCTTCCTTGAGCTTCGTGCCCCGCACGCCCTTGCCGCCGCGCTTCTGCGAGCGGTAGTCGTCGGTCTTGGTGCGCTTGACGTAGCCGCCGCGGGAGATCGTGACGACGATGTCCTCCTCGGCGATCAGGTCCTCGATGGACATGTCACCGTCGAAGGGCACCAGCGCGGAGCGCCGGTCCTCGCCGAACTTCTCGACGATCGCCGTGAGTTCCTCGCTGATGATCTGGCGCTGGCGCTCGGGCGAGGCGAGGATCGCGTTGTACTCGTTGATCTTCGCCTGGAGCTCGTCGTGCTCCGCCACGATCTTCTGGCGCTCCAGGGCGGCCAGGCGGCGCAGCTGCATCTCCAGGATCGCGTTGGCCTGGATCTCGTCGATCTGCAGCAGGCCCATCAGGCCCTCGCGGGCGATGTCGACGGTCTGGCTGCGCCGGATGAGCGCGATGACCTCGTCGATGGCGTCCAGGGCCTTGAGCAGACCGCGCAGGATGTGGGCGCGCTCCTCGGCCTTGCGCAGCCGGAAGCGGGTGCGCCGGACGATGACCTCGATCTGGTGCGTCACCCAGTTGCGGATGAACGCGTCCAGGGAGAGGGTGCGCGGCACGCCGTCCACCAGCGCCAGCATGTTGGCGCCGAAGTTCGTCTGCAGGTCGGTGTGCTTGTAGAGGTTGTTCAGCACGACCTTGGCGACCGCGTCCCGCTTGAGGACGATCACCAGGCGCTGGCCCGTGCGGGAGGAGGTCTCGTCGCGGACGTCGGCGATGCCGCCGATCCGGCCGTCCTTCACCAGGTCGGCGATCTTCTGCGCGAGGTTGTCCGGGTTGACCTGGTAGGGCAGCTCGGTGACCACCAGGCACTGGCGGCCCTGGATCTCCTCGACCTGGACCACCGCGCGCATCGTGATCGAGCCACGACCGGTGCGGTAGGCCTCCTCGATGCCCTTGCGGCCCACCACGAGGGCGCCGGTCGGGAAGTCGGGGCCCTTGATGCGCTCGACGAGCGCGTCCAGCAGCTCCTCGGCCGAGGCCTCGGGGTTGGCCAGGTACCACTGGGCGCCCTCGGCCACCTCGCGCAGGTTGTGCGGCGGGATGTTGGTGGCCATGCCGACCGCGATGCCGGCGGAACCGTTCACCAGCAGGTTGGGGATGCGCGACGGCAGGACCGTCGGCTCCTGGTTGCGGCCGTCGTAGTTGTCCTGGAAGTCGACGGTCTCCTCGTCGATGTCCCGGACCATCTCCATGGCCAGCGGCGCCATCTTGCACTCGGTGTAGCGCATGGCGGCGGCCGGGTCGTTGCCCGGGGAGCCGAAGTTGCCGTTGGAGTCCACCAGCGGCATCCGCATGGCCCAGGGCTGGGCGAGGCGGACGAGCGCGTCGTAAATGGAGGTGTCGCCGTGCGGGTGGTACGAACCCATGACGTCACCGACGACGCGGGCGCACTTGTAGAAGCCCTTCTCGGGCCGGTAGCCGCCGTCGTACATCGCGTAGAGCACGCGGCGGTGCACCGGCTTGAGGCCGTCGCGCACATCGGGCAGCGCACGCGAGACGATCACGCTCATCGCGTAGTCGAGGTAGGAGCGCTGCATCTCCGTCTCGAGCCCGACGGGCTCGACGCGCATGCCCACGCCCTCCAGCGGGGCGGGCGCGCCCTCGGGGGTCACCTCGGGCACGGGAGCGGTGGGGGTCTCAGGGGTCTCGTCGGCCATTGCTGTTCAAAGTCCTTTCGCGCTGCGGCTGTCTCGTGATGGGCCGACGGGCTCAGATGTCGAGGAAGCGGACGTCCTTGGCGTTGCGCTGGATGAAGGAGCGCCGGGCCTCGACGTCCTCTCCCATGAGCACCGAGAACAGGTCGTCCGCCTGCGCGGCGTCGTCCAGGGTGACCTGGCCGAGAACGCGGTGGTCGATGTCCATGGTGGTCACGCGCAGCTCCTCGGCGTTCATCTCACCGAGACCCTTGAAGCGCTGGACCGAGTCGTCCTTGATCCGCTTGCCGTTCTCGCGGCCGAGCTGGATCAGGGCGTCGCGCTCGCGGTCGGAGTAGGCGTACTCGAAGTCGTCCCGGCCCCACTTGATCTTGTAGAGCGGGGGACGGGAGAGGTAGACGTGCCCGGCCTCGACCAGCGGACGCATAAAGCGGAAGAGGAAGGTGAGCAGCAGGGTGTTGATGTGCTGACCGTCGACGTCGGCGTCCGCCATCAGGATGATCTTGTGATAGCGGAGCTTCGCGATGTCGAAGTCCTCGTGCACACCGGTGCCGAAGGCGGAGATCAGCGCCTGGATCTCCTGGTTCTGCAGGATCTTGTCGATCCGCGCCTTCTCCACGTTCAGGATCTTGCCGCGGATCGGGAGGATCGCCTGGTACTGCGGGTTCCGGCCGGACTTGGCCGAGCCGCCGGCGGAGTCACCCTCGACGATGAAGATCTCGCACTTGGTCGGGTCGTTCGACTGGCAGTCGGACAGCTTGCCCGGCAGCGACGCCGTCTCCAGCAGGCCCTTGCGACGGGTGAGGTCGCGCGCCTTGCGGGCCGCCACACGGGCGGTGGCCGCCTGGATGGACTTGCGGATGATGTCCGCGGCCTCGTTCGGGTTGCGGTCCAGCCAGTCCGTCAGCTGCTCGTGGACGACCTTCTGCACGAAGGTCTTGGCCTCGGTGTTGCCCAGCTTGGTCTTGGTCTGGCCCTCGAACTGCGGCTCGCCCAGCTTGACGGAGATGATCGCCGTCAGACCCTCGCGGATGTCGTCGCCCGTGAGGTTGTCGTCCTTCTCGCGGAGCAGCTTCTTGTCGCGCGCATAGCGGTTGATCAGACCGGTGAGCGCCGCGCGGAAGCCCTCCTCGTGCGTACCGCCCTCATGGGTGTGGATGGTGTTGGCGAAGCTGTAGACACCCTCGGTGTATTGGGAGTTCCACTGCATCGCGACCTCGACGGAGAGCATCCGCTCCTTGTCCTCGGCCTCGAAGTCGATCACCGACGGGTGAATGACCTCGCCCTTGCGCGAGTTGAGGTAGCGGACGAAGTCGGAGATGCCGCCCTCGTAGTGGTAGCGGACGTTGAGGGGCTTGCCCTCCTCGTCCACGTGGGCCGGGCGCTCGTCCGTCAGCGAGATGGTCAGGCCCCGGTTGAGGAACGCCATCTCCTGGAAGCGCCGCGAGAGCGTCTCGAAGGAGTACTCGGTGGTCTCGAAGATGTCACCGTCGGCCCAGAAGGTGACCGAGGTGCCGTGCTCGTCGGTCGCCTCGTTCTGCTGCAGCGGGGCGGTCGGGACGCCGAGCTTGTAGTCCTGGGTCCACCGGAAGCCGTCGGTCTTCACCTCGACCGCGACGCGCGTCGACAGCGCGTTGACGACCGAGACGCCGACGCCGTGCAGACCACCGGAGACCGCGTAGCCGCCGCCGCCGAACTTGCCGCCCGCGTGCAGGACGGTCAGGACGACCTCGACGGCGGGCTTGCCCTCGGAGGGCACGATGCCGACCGGGATGCCACGGCCGTTGTCCACGACGCGCACGCCGCCGTCGGACAGGATCGTCACGTCGATGGTGTCCGCGTGGCCCGCGAGGGCCTCGTCGACGGAGTTGTCCACGACCTCGTACACGAGGTGGTGCAGGCCGCGCTCACCGGTCGAGCCGATGTACATGCCGGGCCGCTTGCGGACGGCGTCCAGACCCTCCAGGACGGTGATCGCACTGGCGTCGTAGGACGCGGATGCGCCCCCCGCGGGTGCGGTCTCCGCCGCGCCGTCCGTGGAAGGGGTGGTGTTCTCGTTGGGGTTGCCGGAATCGGCCACGAAGCGCCCTTTCTGGCACAGCACAGGCCATCCCCGACTGCGGCGGGGAGACCCCACCCGAGGCAGGCAGGAGCGGCTGCGTCGTTCTGCGTTGGTCGACGAGTCCCGCGAGCCGGCGGGATTGCCACCAGTCTACCGGTAGCGCTGACATGAATGGGGGTTTGGCGGTGCCTGAGCCTGCACGTGCCGCCCTGAACCGGCATCAGCCGACTCCCTATATGTGGACCCGGGCTCCAAGAGGCTCACAGCGGCACTCAGCGCTTCGGGCTGTCAACCGCCCGCTACCGTGAGCGGGGTCTCAGCGCCGGCCCCGGCGCACCCCCCGTCGCACCGCATCACCCCAGGTCACGCGGATCACCCGGCGCTCGGTTCCCACAGGAGCACCACAGACCTTCATCCGTCCCGCCGTCACCACCCGCGCCGGGCACGCCCGAGGCACGTGCGGGGCACATGCGGGGGCTCCCGGTCAGCGGCGCCGGGCAGCCGGCGTCAGCCGTACGTGTCCCCCGGGCCCGTGCTGCCCGGAGCGCGCAGCGAACCGTAGCGGCGGCCAGGGCCGCCGGGGCCCAGCACCTTGATCGTCCGCACGGTGCCGTGGCCGAGGTCGTCGTTGAGCCGGGCCACCAGCTGGGGGGCCAGCAGGCGCAGCTGCGTCGCCCACGCCGTCGAGTCGCACTGCACCGTCAGGACGTGGGAGTCCTCGTCGAAGTTCTGCGGCATGCAGTGCAGGGCCAGCGCATCGCCCACGATCTGCGGCCAGCGGCCCATCACCCCGCCCACCGCCGCGGGCTTCTCCCAGCCCCGCTCGGTGATCAGCCTGTTGATGGCGGCGCCCAGCGGCAGCGGGTCGCGGCCGTCGGCGCGCGCGCCGGAGCGCAGCACCCCGCCGCGGCGGACGTGCTTCTTCTGCTGGGCCGCGGCACCCCGCGCCTTCGCCTGCTCCTTGGCGGCGCGCAGTGCGACCCGCGCCAGGTCCACCCCGGACGGCTCGGGCGTCTTCGGCTGCTCCGCGGGCGTACTCATACGCGCTCGACCCTGCCTTCGGAGACCGCGTACCGGGCTCCGGTGAGAACCTCCGGAACGTCGTCGTCCACCGCGGCGGTCACCAGGACCTGCTCGCCGTGGGCCACCAGCTCCGCCAGCCGCTCGCGGCGCCGGGCGTCCAGCTCCGCGAAGACGTCGTCCAGCACGAGCACCGGCTCGTTGCCCTCGGAGCGCAGCAGCTCGTACGAGGCCAGGCGCAGCGCCAGCGCGTACGACCAGGACTCGCCGTGGCTCGCGTACCCCTTGGCGGGCAGCCGGCCGAGCTTGAGGAGGAGGTCGTCCCGGTGCGGGCCGACCAGCGTCACACCCCGCTCGATCTCCTGCTTGCGGGCTTCGGCGAGCGCCGCCAGCAGCGCCTCGTAGAGCTCCTCGCGGCTGCGCGCGCCCTCGATCGCGGCCGGCCCGCGGTACTCGAAGGACACCGGGCCGCCGCCGGGGGCCAGCTGCTCGTAGGCCTTGTCGGCCAGCGGCCGCAGCTCGTCGATCAGGTCGAGGCGGCGGGCCAGCAGCTCGGCGCCGGCGCGGGCCAGGTGCTGGTCCCAGATGTCGAGCGTGGACAGATCGAGGCCACGGCCGCCGTGCCGGCGGGCCATCGCCGCGCTCTTGAGGAGGGTGTTGCGCTGCTTGAGGACCCGCTCGTAGTCGGAGCGGACGCCCGCCATGCGCGGGGAGCGCGCGGTGATCAGCTCGTCCAGGAAGCGGCGGCGCTCACCGGGGTCGCCCTTGATCAGGGCCAGGTCCTCCGGGGCGAACAGCACCGTCCGCACGATGCCGAGCACATCACGCGGCCTGACCTGGGACGACCGGTTGATCCGGGCGCGGTTGGCCTTGCCGGGGTTGAGCTCCAGCTCTATCAGCTGCTGCCGCTCGCCCTGGACGACGGCGGCGCGCACGACGGCGCGGTCGGCGCCCATCCGGACCAGGGGGGCGTCCGAGGAGACCCGGTGGCTGCCGAGGGTGGCCAGATAGCCGATCGCCTCGACGAGATTGGTCTTGCCCTGGCCGTTGGGTCCCACGAACGCCGTGACGCCCGGGTCGAGAGGGACCTCGACCCGGGCGTACGAGCGGAAGTCGGCCAGCGACAGATGCGAGACATGCATGGTGCGCCGACCTCTTCCGCTGTGTACTGCTCGTCCTGCTGGTGATGCTGTTACTGCTGTGGTGCTCGTACTGCTGTGATGCGGGGTGCTACTTGCTCTCGACCGCGTGGCCGCCGAACTGGTTGCGCAGCGCGGCGATCATCTTCATCTGCGGGGAGTCGTCCTGGCGGGACGCGAAGCGGGCGAAGAGCGACGCGGTGATCGCGGGCAGCGGCACGGCGTTGTCGATCGCGGCCTCGACCGTCCAGCGGCCCTCGCCGGAGTCGGCCGCGTAGCCGCGCAGCTTGTCGAGGTGCTCGTCCTCGTCGAGGGCGTTGACCGCCAGGTCCAGCAGCCAGGAACGGATGACCGTGCCCTCCTGCCAGCTGCGGAAGACCTCGCGCACGTCGGTGACGGAGTCGACCTTCTCCAGCAGCTCCCAGCCCTCGGCGTAGGCCTGCATCATGGCGTACTCGATGCCGTTGTGGACCATCTTGGCGAAGTGGCCGGCGCCGACCTTGCCCGCGTGCACGGAGCCGAAGTCGCCCTCGGGCTTGAGCGCGTCGAAGACCGGCTGGACGCGGGCGACGTTCGCGGCGTCGCCGCCGTACATCAGCGCGTAGCCGTTCTCCAGGCCCCAGACGCCGCCGGAGACGCCGCAGTCGACGAAGCCGATGCCCTTGGCGCCCAGCTCCTCGGCGTGCTTCTCGTCGTCCGTCCAGCGGGAGTTGCCGCCGTCGACGACGACGTCGCCCGGGGAGAGCAGCTCACCGAGCTCGTCGATGGTGGCCTGCGTCGGCGCGCCGGCCGGGACCATGACCCATACGACGCGCGGCCCCTGGAGGGAGTCCACCAGCTCCTTGAGGCTGCTGACATCCGCGAGGTCCGGGTTGCGGTCGTATCCGATGACGGTGTGGCCTGCGCGGCGGATGCGCTCGCGCATGTTGCCGCCCATCTTGCCGAGACCGACGAGACCGAGCTCCATGGGTGATCCTCTATGCCTTGAGTGGGTTCGTACCTGGGTCCGAGCCTACGCCGGGGAGGCGCTGCACACCTGTGGGGCGGGGGCGCTCAAAGGGTGAGTGCCCCCGCCGGGGCCGGTCCCGTCGGGGGGCGTCAGCCCGAGAGCCGCACCGGCATGATCAGGTACTTGTACGCGTCGTCCGCCTCGGCGTCGAGCGCGGGCTTGCCGCTCAGCAGCGCCGGCTTCGTCGACGTCGTGAAGGACAGCTGGGCGACCGGCGAGTCGATCGCCGACAGACCCTCCAGCAGGAAGCCGGGGTTGAACGCGATCGAGATGTCGTCGCCCTCGAGCGCGGCGTCGACGCGCTCCACAGCCTGTGCATCGTCGCTGGAGCCGGCCTCCAGGATCAGCACGCCCTGCTCGAAGCTGAGGCGCACCGGGGTGTTGCGCTCGGCGACCAGCGCGACGCGCTTGACGGCCTCGACGAACGGGGCGGTCTCGATCACGGCGACGGAGTTGAACTCGGTCGGGAAGAGCGTGCGGTACTTCGGCAGGTCGCCCTCGAGCAGGCGCGTGGTGGTGCGGCGGCCGGCGCCCTCGAAGCCGATCAGACCCTCGCCCTTGCCGGAGCCGGCCAGGGCGATCGAGACGGAGTCGCCGCCGCTGAGGGACTTGGCGGTGTCCAGCAGGGTCTTGGCGGGCACCAGGGCGACGGCGGAGATGTCCGGCGTCTCGGGCTTCCACATGAACTCGCGGACCGCGAAGCGGTAGCGGTCGGTGGAGGCCAGGGTGACGGTGTCGCCCTCGATCTCGATGCGGACACCGGTGAGCACCGGCAGCGTGTCGTCGCGGCCGGCGGCGATGGCGACCTGGGCGGCAGCGGCGGCGAAGACCTCGGCCGGGACGGTGCCCGTGGCCGTGGGCATCTGGGGCAGGGCCGGGTACTCCTCCACAGGCAGGGTGTGGAGTGTGAATCGCGAGGAGCCGCAGACCACGGTGACGCGCACACCGTCGGTGGAGATTTCCACAGGCCTGTTGGGAAGTGCGCGGCAGATGTCGGCGAGGAGGCGGCCGGAGACGAGGACGGTGCCGTCCTCCTCCACATCGGCGTCGACCGAGACGCGGGCCGAGACCTCGTAGTCGAAGCCGGAGAGGCTGAGGGAGCCCTCCTCGGCCTTCAGCAGAAGGCCCGCGAGGACGGGCACCGGCGGACGGGCCGGGAGGCTGCGGGCCGCCCAGGCCACTGCCTCCGCGAGTACATCGCGCTCCACCCGGATCTTCACCGGAAACCGCCTCCTGCTTGTTGCTGGCTCGCCCTGCTGGCTTCTTCGTCGGCTGCTTGCCGGAGACCAGTCTGACGCACACCGCTGACAGCTGGTGCGTCTCGGGGTCAAGTCGGGTCGGAGGGCGTGGCGCGGTCCGCGGCCGAGTTGTGCACAGGACCCACTTCGAAACGAGTTCCCCGCTTGATCTCTGTGGTCGTAGTAGTAGGGCCTGTGGAAACGGTGGACAACCGTCTTTGCCCAGGTCAACGCCGGTTTTTTGTCCACCGGGCCTGTGGGTGGGGGCGGTGGATAAGCGGGGTGTTCTGTGGACCGCGGGAAGTTCTGCACAACCGGTGCACAGGCAGGGCGCACTTCTCCCCAGGGCTGTCCCCAGTTTTACCCAGGTTCCCCACAGCCCAACCCGGCACCTTGGTGTGACGCCTTTCACTCGGTGCGGTGAGCCCGGGCGTTTCGTTGCCGAACAGTGGACAGGGGTGTGGAAAGGCTGTGTACAACATCCACCGGCCTGTGGGCCGCCGGTGGACAACGCTCATGCGGCCTTGTGGGTGAATCCGTTGTCCACAGGCTGTGGAATCCCGTCGGCCACAAATCCACACGCCGCTGACCTCGCCTGATGGACTATCAACAGCCTCCTCTGTGGACAGCGTCTGGACAACTTCGCAGTCCCCAGCGTGTGGACAGCCGGTCGGCAAGGAATCTGTGGAGAACCCCGGGTACGCCGCGCGGAATCGAACAGAGCCGTCCACGGCTGTGGACGCCCGGCGCCTCCCGGAAGCCTCCCGGAAGCCTCCGAGCCGCCTCCGAAACCCCTCCGGCACGCCCCCGGGACCGCGAAAAGGGCGCTCCGGGAAGCGTCCCGAAGCGCCCTCAGGCGGTTCTCGCGGCTCTCGTCAGCCGTTCTTGATGCGGTTCGTCAGCTCGGTCACCTGGTTGTAGATGGAGCGCCGCTCGGCCATCAGCGCACGGATCTTCCGGTCCGCGTGCATCACCGTCGTGTGGTCGCGGCCGCCGAACTGCGCCCCGATCTTCGGCAGCGACAGGTCCGTGAGCTCACGGCAGAGGTACATCGCGATCTGGCGCGCCGTCACCAGCACGCGGCTGCGCGAGGCCCCGCACAGGTCCTCCACGGTGTGCCCGAAGTAGTCGGCGGTCGCCGCCATGATGGCCGGCGCCGTGATCTCCGGCGAGGCGTCCTCGCCGCCCGGGATCAGATCCTTGAGGACGATCTCGGTCAGGCCCAGGTCGACGGGCTGGCGGTTCAGGCTCGCGAAGGCCGTCACCCGGATCAGCGCGCCCTCCAGCTCGCGGATGTTGCGCGAGATGCGGGAGGCGATGAACTCCAGGACCTCCGGCGGCGCGTTGAGCTGCTCCTGCACCGCCTTCTTGCGCAGGATCGCGATCCGGGTCTCCAGCTCCGGCGGCTGGACGTCCGTGATCAGGCCCCACTCGAAGCGGTTGCGCAGCCGGTCCTCCAGGGTCACCAGCTGCTTGGGCGGCCGGTCCGAGGACAGCACGATCTGCTTGTTGGCGTTGTGGAGCGTGTTGAAGGTGTGGAAGAACTCCTCCTGCGTCGACTCCTTGCTCGCCAGGAACTGGATGTCGTCGACCAGCAGGATGTCCATGTCGCGGTAGCGCTTGCGGAACGCGTCCGCCTTGCCGTCGCGGATGGAGTTGATGAACTCGTTGGTGAACTCCTCGGAGCTCACGTAGCGCACGCGCGTGCCCGGGTAGAGGCTGCGCGCGTAGTGCCCGATGGCGTGCAGCAGGTGGGTCTTCCCCAGGCCCGACTCGCCGTAGATGAAGAGGGGGTTGTACGCCTTCGCCGGCGCCTCGGCCACCGCTACCGCGGCCGCGTGCGCGAAGCGGTTGGACGCTCCGATGACGAAGGTGTCGAAGAGGTACTTGGGGTTCAGCCGGGCGGTCGGCTCGCCGGGGCCCGAAGCCGGGGAGGGCTTGGCCGCGAGCGGGCCGGGGGCGCCGCCGGGCACGGGCCGCTCGCCGCGCTCGCCGCCGCGCGGGTGGCTCTCGGGCAGATCGCGGCGCTGCTGCTCGTACGGCATGCGCTCGGGCGGCTGCGAGCGGTAGTCGGAAGGCTGGTCGTAGGCGCCCTGCTGGTCGTACGAGCCGGGCTGGTCGTACGGCTGCTGCTCGTAGGAGCCGGCGGAGTGCTGCGAGGCGTACGGGTCGCGTTCGCCCTCGGCGAAGCCGCCGAGGCGCTGCTGCTGCCAGCTGTAGTCGTTCCTGTCGCCCCGGTCACCGCGCTCGCCCGGAGGCGGCACCGGGGGCCCGGAGGGGGCCGAGTGGCGCGGCCAGGCGCCGGGCTCGGGGCGCTGCTGCTGGTAGTCCGGGTAGGCCGGGCGCACGGACGGCAGGTCGTCGGAGGGCGCCGGGCGGCCGTAGCTCTCGCGGCCCTCGTAGGCGCCGCCGTCGTAGCCCTCGTAGCCGTCACGGCTCTCGTAGGCGTCGCGGCCCTGGCCGCCGGCCCGGCCCGCGGGCTCCTCGTAGCGGGGCGGCTGCGGGGCCTGGGGGCGCTCGGCGGGGGGCTCGCCCGCGGAATCGTCGACGGTGATCGCGATCCGGATGGGGCGGCCGCACTCGCGGCTGAGCGTCTCGCTGACGATGGGGGCCAGCCGGCCCTCCAGTACGCCCTTGGCGAATTCATTCGGCACGGCCAGCAGGGCGGTGTCCGCGACGAGGGCCAGCGGCTGGCACCGCTTGATCCAGTGCTCGTCCTTGGACTCGACGCCCTGGCCGCGCTTGTCCCGGCCCTCGCCCAGGAGCTGGTCGAGCACGCGCGGCCACACTGCGGCAAGATCGGCAGGCAGGTCAGCCACAGGGCACGCTCTCTCAGTCACTGGGGGCGCCCCGCGAGTCCCACGAATGTGTGGTTCTCGGGACGGGCGGGAAGGATTCGGAGTTCAGCCACGGTAGTCAGGCCGCGGTGCGTGGTTCAAGTCGTTGTCCACAGGGTGTGTACAAATGTGCCATGGGGCGGGGCGTGTCGTCCCACCGGCCCGCGGCGGGCTACGGTGTATCCCTGGTGCGCTCCCGGTTTGACCGAATGGCGTAGCCGCGCGTACCGTGACCAGGTCGAGTTGTCGATGGCTGCTGCCGCCTGCCTCCGATGGGCAAAGGTCGTGTCGAGTATCTGATGCGGTCATGAAGCGGTGCCACTCGGGCGTTGCGAGCTTCTCGTGGGCGCACGGTGACAGCCAGGCGATGTCCCGCCACCACCGATTCATTTCTGGAGCCCCCGAGTGAGCAAGCGCACCTTCCAGCCGAACAACCGCCGCCGCGCGAAGACCCACGGCTTCCGCCTGCGCATGCGCACCCGTGCCGGCCGCGCGATTCTCGCGTCCCGCCGTGGCAAGGGTCGCGCCCGCCTGTCGGCCTGAGCAGCCTGACCAATAGGTCCATGCCGTGCTGCCTACCGACAATCGGCTGAGGCGGCGCGAGGACTTTGCGACCGCGGTGCGCCGAGGACGCAGGGCCGGGCGCCCGCTCCTCGTCGTCCACCTCCGTAGCGGTACAACGGACCCGCACACACCCGGGGAGATTGCTCCCCCGGTGCGTGCGGGTTTCGTCGTCAGCAAGGCCGTCGGCGTCGCCGTAGTCCGCAATCTGGTGAAGCGCAGGCTTCGCCACCTGATGCGTGACCGGCTCGATCAGCTGCCCGCCGGTAGCCTGGTGGTGGTACGGGCCCTGCCCGGCTCGGGCGAGGCGGACCACGATGAGCTGGCCCGCGATCTTGACACCGCACTGCAGCGGCTGTTGGGAGGGGCGCCGCGCCGTTCCGATCCCCCCGAGGACACCCCTCGGGACCTTGGCCGAAGCCAGGGAGGGAGCGCACGGTGAAGTATCCGCTGCTGTGGCTGATCAAGCTCTATCAGTGGACCATCAGCCCACTCCTGGGCCCGGTCTGCAAGTACTACCCGTCGTGCTCGCACTATGGCTACACCGCCATTGACGTGCACGGCGCGGTCAAAGGAACGGCGCTCACGGCCTGGCGCATCCTGCGCTGCAATCCGTGGTCGCTCGGTGGCGTCGACCACGTACCTCCCCGGAAGCGTCCGGTCTGGCACCAGCGGCTGAGGAGCCGACTGGGCGGGAACCCCGCCTCGGGGCCTGCCGCACAGCCCGAGACTCAGCCCAACGCCCAAGGAGCCTGATTCGTGGACACGATCCTCGGTCCTCTCTATTACGCAGTTTCCTGGATCATCGTCCAGTTCCACTCGCTGTACAGCCTCGTCTTCGACGAGGACAGCGGCTGGGCGTGGGGTCTGTCCATCGTCTCCCTGGTGGTCCTGATCCGTATCTGCCTGATCCCGCTCTTCGTGAAGCAGATCAAGGCCACGCGGAACATGCAGGCGCTCCAGCCGAAGATGAAGGCGATCCAGGAGCGCTACAAGAGCGACAAGCAGCGCCAGTCCGAAGAGATGATGAAGCTCTACAAGGAGACGGGCACCAACCCTCTCTCGAGCTGCCTTCCGATCCTGGCCCAGTCGCCCTTCTTCATCTCGCTGTACCAGGTCCTGAACCACATCGCGCAGGGCAAGACGGTCGGTGTCATCGACGAGCAGCTGCTGGCCAGCGCGCGTGAGGCGCACATCTTCGGCGCCCCGCTGTCGGTGACCTTCCTGTCCTCCGCGGAGAAGGTCGAGTCCTTCGGCGCCACGCTGATGGACGTCCGCATCGTCACGGTCGTCATGATCGTTCTGATGTCGCTGTCGCAGTTCTACACGCAGCGCCAGCTGATGACGAAGAACGTCGACCTCTCGGTGAAGACGCCGTTCATGCAGCAGCAGAAGATGCTGATGTACGTCTTCCCGATCATCTTCGCCGTCCTCGGCATCAACTTCCCCGTCGGTGTCCTCGTCTACTGGCTGACCACCAACGTGTGGACCATGGGCCAGCAGATGTTCATCATCCGCCGCAACCCCACTCCGGGCAGCGTCGCCTTCAAGCAGCGCCAGGAGCGCCTGCGGGCCAAGGGCAAGCTCAAGGAGGACCCGGCCGAGGTCGAGGCCAGGAAGGCCGTCGAGGCCGCGCGCGCCAACCGCCAGCAGCCCAAGCGCCAGACCAAGGCCAAGCGTCAGGTCGCCGGGACCACCGCCACGACGGACTCCACCGAGCAGAAGCCCTCGCTCGAGAAGAAGCAGGGCACGGACGCCGGGGAAGCCAAGGACGCCAAGGGCGGGAAGCCCGGGCAGGCCGGCGGCGGATCCAAGTCCGGGCAGCGCAAGAGCGGCCCGCAGCGGCCCAAGCACCCCTCCAAGAAGTAATGAAGGAGTCCACCGTGACGGACACGCAGCGCCAGACCAGCGGTGTCGCCGCCGAGGGCACCGACACCCTGTCCCGCCTGGAGCAGGAGGGCGAGATCGCGGCCGACTACCTCGAGGGTCTGCTGGACATCGCCGACCTCGACGGCGACATCGACATGGATGTCGAGGCCGACCGCGCCGCGGTGTCGATCATCAGCGACTCGACCAGCCGTGACCTGCAGAAGCTGGTCGGCCGCGACGGCGAGGTGCTGGAGGCGCTCCAGGAGCTCACCCGTCTGGCCGTGAACCGGGAGACCGGCGACCGCAGCCGCCTCATGCTGGACATCGCCGGCTTCCGCGCCCGCAAGCGCGAGGAGCTCGCGAAGGTGGGCGCCCAGGCGGCCGCCGAGGCCCGCAGCACCGGTGCCGCGGTCAAGCTGGACCCGATGACGCCCTTCGAGCGCAAGGTCGTCCACGACGCCGTCGCCGCCGCGGGTCTGCGCAGCGAGTCCGAGGGCGAGGAGCCCCAGCGCTTCGTCGTCGTCCTCCCCGCCTGAGCCGCAGCTCTCTGAGCGGTTCCCTCTCGGATTCTCGATCCCACTTCTAGGTGTGTCCGGCCCCGTCTGCTCGCAGGCGGGGCCGATCCTTGTCAGCCTGATATTCAGACTCTGAATTCTCAGTGATTCTCAGAGAGACGTCGTACGGAAGGACGGTTTCCCGTGGATGAGGCAGCGGAGCTCCCCCCGGCGCCCCCGGAGGCCCGGGAGGTTTTCGGTGACCGCCTGCCGGAGGCCGTTCGGTACGCCGAGGTGCTCGCGGACGCGGGCGTGCGGCGTGGTCTCATCGGTCCCCGCGAGGTTCCGCGGCTGTGGGAGCGGCACCTGCTGAACTGCGCGGTGCTCGCCGAGGCCGTCCCGGACGGCGTCTCCGTGTGCGACGTGGGCTCGGGCGCCGGGCTGCCGGGCATCCCGCTGGCCCTGGTCCGGCCGGACCTGCAGATCACGCTGCTGGAGCCGCTGCTCCGCCGTACGACCTTCCTCCAGGAGGTCGTGGAGCTGCTGGGCCTGGACCACGTCACCGTCGTCCGCGGCCGCGCCGAGGAGATGCTCGGCAAGGTGCAGCCGGTGCACGTCGTCACCGCACGGGCCGTGGCCCCGCTGGACCGGCTGGCGGGCTGGGGCGTGCCCCTGCTGCGGCCGTACGGCGAGATGCTCGCCCTCAAGGGCGACACCGCGGAGGAGGAGCTCAAGGGCGCCCGTGCGGCGCTCAGCAAGCTCGGCGTCGTGCGGACCTCGGTGCTCCAGGTCGGCCAGGGCGTGGTGGACCCGCCGTCCACCGTGGTCCGGGTCGAGGTGGGGGAGAGCCCGGGCGGTGTGCGCTTCGCCGCCAAGCGCGCCAAGGCCGCGGGGCGGTCGCGCCGCCGGCGCTGAGGTCACCCTGGGGGAGCAGGGGAATGCTCCATACAACCTGCCAAACCTATCCGTAGCGGAGTGTCGCCGCCGGGCGGCAGAGCGTGCGCTGCATCGTGTTTCACGTGAAACGACGCTCCTTGCTGCAGGGAATCATCGACCGGGGCCGCGCGGTTGTACCGCGCGGCCAGCGGACGACCGAGCACACCGATGCATCCACAGGAATGCTGGATTCATCCACAGGAGAACGGGCCTCGCTGGTTCGCAACCCCGAAAGCATGGCAGGCTCTGTCCATCGCGAGCCTGATGTCGAGGAGAGTGAATCCTTGCGGTCCGACGCCAATATCGCGGGGCCGATGGCCGACCCGGTCCCCGGCCCCCGCCCCGCCGAGTCCGAATCCGGGTTGGAGCTTGTTTCCCGTGCTGCGGACTCTCGGGGGACAACCCCCGAACCCCCGGCCGACGCCCTGAGCTCGGTTTCACGTGAAACACCCCCTCCCCCGATGCCCAGGCCGGAACAGACCCGGGTCATGGTGGTCGCCAACCAGAAGGGCGGCGTGGGCAAGACCACGACGACCGTGAACCTGGCGGCCTCGCTGGCGCTCCACGGCAACCGTGTGCTGGTCATCGACCTCGACCCCCAGGGCAACGCCTCGACGGCTCTGGGCATCGACCACCACGCCGAGGTGCCGTCGATCTACGACGTCCTGGTGGACAGCAGGAAGCTCGCCGACGTGGTGCAGCCGGTCGTCGACGTGGAGGGGCTCTTCTGCGCGCCCGCCACGATCGACCTGGCAGGTGCCGAGATCGAGCTGGTCTCGCTCGTCGCCCGCGAGAGCCGGCTGGACCGCGCGATCAAGGCCTATGAGCAGCCGCTGGACTACATCCTGATCGACTGCCCGCCCTCGCTCGGCCTGCTGACGGTCAACGCCCTGGTCGCGGGCGCGGAGGTGCTGATCCCCATCCAGTGCGAGTACTACGCCCTGGAGGGCCTCGGCCAGCTGCTGCGCAACGTCGAGCTGGTGCGCGGGCACCTCAACCCCCAGCTCCACGTCTCGACGATCCTGCTGACGATGTACGACGGGCGGACCCGGCTGGCCTCCCAGGTGGCCGAGGAAGTGCGCACCCACTTCGGCCACGAGGTGCTGCGGACCAGCATCCCCCGCTCCGTCCGGATCTCCGAAGCGCCCAGCTACGGACAGACGGTTCTGACGTACGACCCGGGCTCCAGCGGAGCGCTCTCCTATCTGGAGGCGGCCCGGGAGATCGCGCTGCGGGGGGTCGGCGTACGTTACGACGGCAGTAGGGCTCACCTGGTGGGCCGCCAGCAACAGCAAGACCAGCACAGCATGTCGGAGGGGCTGCAGTGAGCGATCGACGTAGAGGACTGGGCCGTGGGCTCGGTGCCCTGATTCCAGCGGCGCCGAAGGCATCGGAGAGCGCCGGCCCCGCCGGGGGGCCCGATGCCACGTCCCCCACCGCGGTACCGGTACTCACGCCGGAGCGGGGGGTGGCAGCGTCCAAGGTGACCACGCTGCCGGTGAAGGACTTCACCGTTTCACGTGAAACGGATGCAGAGGTGCTGCGCGCCGAGGCCCTGGCCGAGGCGCCGGTGGAGGCGGTGGCCGGGGCGCACTTCGCCGAGCTGCCGCTGGATGCCATCAAGCCCAACCCGAAGCAGCCGCGGGCGTACTTCGACCAGGACGCGCTCGACGAGCTGATCCACTCCATCCGTGAGGTGGGACTGCTCCAGCCCGTCGTGGTCCGGCGTCTGGGCCCCGAGCGCTATGAGCTCATCATGGGCGAGCGGCGCTGGCGGGCCTGCCGGGAGGCCGGCCTGGAGCGGATCCCCGCCATCGTCCGGGCGACCGAAGACGACAAGCTGCTGCTCGACGCGCTGCTGGAGAACCTCCACCGGGCTCAGCTGAACCCCCTTGAGGAGGCTGCCGCCTACGACCAGCTCCTCAAGGACTTCAACTGCACGCACGACGAGCTGGCCGGCCGGATCGGGCGCTCGCGCTCGATGGTGACCAACACGCTGCGGCTGCTGAAGCTGGCGCCGGAGGTGCAGAACAAGGTCGCTTCCGGTGTGCTGATGGCCGGTCACGCCCGCGCTCTGGTCGGGGTGACCGACCCCGAGGAGCAGGTGAAGCTCGCCACGCGGATCGTGGCCGAGGGGCTGTCGGTGCGCACGGTCGAAGAGACCGTGAAGACGATGGACCCGGAGAAGCGCCGCTCCTCCAAGCCCAAGGGCCCCCGCGCCGGCGCCCGGGTCTCCCCGGCGCTGACCGACCTGGCCACCCGACTGTCGGACCGCTTCGAGACCCGGGTGAAGGTCGACCTCGGGCAGAAGAAGGGCAAGATCGTCGTCGAGTTCGCCTCGATGGAGGACCTGGAGCGCATCCTGGGCACGCTCGCCCCGGGCGAGGGCCGGGTGATAGAGCAGAAGCTCTCTCACGAGGACGAGGACTGACAGCGGACGAGGACTGACAGCAGGGGCTGACAGCGCGGTCCGGAGACAGGGCCGAGCCGCACCGCACCTCAGGGCGGGTTGTGTTTCACGTGGAACACAACCCGCCCTTTGCCTTGTCCTGCTGTTCGCTCAATCCACGCACGGATACGATGCGTTGGGGTATGGCGCAACCACGTTGACACTGTTCGCGGAGGGGCGGGGCCATGCGATGGGTGAGCCGGACCGGACTGGTGGCAACAGGCTTCGGCCTGGGAGCAGTCGGCGGATTCGTCGGCAGCTTCCTCCAGGAGCGCAGTGCGCTGAGCGCCGCCCGGAGTACGGCAGCACGCTACGGAAGTGAGGAAATGGCTCCATGGGGCGTCGGCTCGTACCGCTCACGCTGGACAACCTCCCGGACCTCCCCCGGCGCTGTCGCTCCTGCGTCTTCTGGGAACTCGATCCGGTCAGCGGTGAAGCCGCGCTGAAGGCGGGCCGGCCCGAGCTGGAGAAGGAAGCCTGGATCTCCGGGGTCCTCCTGGAGTGGGGTTCCTGCGGCCGGGTGGCCTACGTCGACGAGGTCCCGGTGGGTTTTGTGCTCTACGCGCCGCCCGCCTATGTCCCCCGGTCCGCCGCCTTCTCCACCAGCCCTGTCGCCGCGGACGCGGTGCAGCTGATGACGGCATGGCTGACCCCGGGATTCCAGGGCCAGGGGCTGGGCCGGATGATGGTGCAGACCGCTGCGAAGGACGTCCTGCGGCGAGGGTTCAAAGCGATCGAGGCCTTCGCCGATGCGCGCTGGAAGGAACCGGCCTGTGTGCTCCCGGCCGATCACCTCCTGGCCGTCGGCTTCAAGACGGTGCGCCCGCACCCCCGCTATCCGCGGCTCCGGCTGGAGCTCAGGTCGGCGCTCTCCTGGAAGGAGGACGTCGAGCTCGCGCTGGACCGCCTGCTGGGTGCCGTGCAGAAGGAGCCGGCCCTGCGGCCGCTGTAGTCGTTGTTTCACGTGAAACGCCGGGCGGCCGGTGCGTTTCACGTGAAACACACCGGCCGCCCGGAGAGTGATCCTTGCGCGCGGACGAAGCCTGCGCGCGGATCCACGCCTCTGCGTGGATGACGCTTACGCGTGGATGAAGGTGCTCAGCTCGCGCTCCAGAGCCGCCTTCGGCTTGGCGCCGACGATGGTCTGAACGACCTCGCCGCCCTGGTAGACGTTGAGGGTCGGGATCGACATCACGCCGTACTTCGCGGCGGTGGCCGGGTTCTGGTCGATGTTGAGCTTGACGATCTCGATCTTCTCGCCGTACTCCGCAGCGATCGCCTCCAGGGAGGGGGCGATCTGGCGGCACGGACCGCACCACTCGGCCCAGAAGTCCACCAGCACGGGCTTGTCGCTCTTGAGGACGTCCTCGTCGAAGGACTTGTCGGTCACGGTCTTGAGAGCCACGGAGGTCTCCTTTTTCTTTCTGCGTGGGGCGGGGGGAGGAGGGGGTGGGTCAGGCGGTCTTCTCGGGCTCGCGCACGTGCTCGCTGTCCGAGAGGGAGGCGAGGAAG